>CABVDD010000092.1 GCA_902497095.1 uncultured Faecalicoccus sp. | reverse complement strand
TAAATTATTGTTTATCCGCTCGTTTTCTTCGATTTTATCGTCAATGCTACTAAGAATGTCTGCAATCTTTTTCTGTACACTTTTATCTCTAGGAACACTTACAACAATGTTTTTCATTGTATTACCAGATACTTCCTTAAATGTTGTGCCGCTTCCCATCCCTTCGATTTTATCTTTGTTGTACTTCAGCAGATAGAAAAGGAATAGGGGATCGGTATTTTCGTTAGGAATAACGCTTTTGAATCCTTGATTGGTGCAAACTTCATTGGCTGCAATAGCAACATAACCTATTGGCGCTCTTGAAGAAAACAAAACAGTATTTTTTGGTAAAAGTTGAGTAGAGCAACTTTTTAATCCAACTTCTGTGATATTTCTTTCGCCTCGCTCAATATATCGTCCTGAAAAAGTCGACAAATCCTTCGGTGTTATCCATGCGATTTTTCCATCTTCATAGTTTTCTGGTTTTTTTGTCGAAGGCGTTGCACCGCCAACAACAGTTCCAATATCAGAAATTTTGCATTCTACCCATTCATCCATAACTTTTCCTCCATTACCCAATATATTTTTTATGTGCAATCTTTACATTACTTTGCTTAACCATTGCATATTGTAATGTTGTATCTATTTTTTGATGCCCTAATAGCTTTTGAAGTTGTTCTATAGGCATTCCTTTATCTATCGCCTTAGTTGCTAATGTTCTCCTAAATTTATGTGGATGTGCTTTTGGTATATCTAATCGTCTACCAAGATTTCTAATAATTGTTTCAATAGCTCCGATAGTTAATCTGTTATGTGGGCTTTTAATCGAAACAAACAGCGCCTTATTTCCATCTCTTCTATTGTTCAGATAGTTTTGAAGATGAATCTTTGTCCTAGCATCAAAATAAACTATTCTTTCTTTATCGCCTTTACCAAAGACGATACACTCTCTTTCGTTGAAGTTAATATCATCTTTATTTAGTAAAACAAGTTCACCAACACGCATTCCGGTTGAAGCTAATATATCAATTAAAGCCAAATCCCTAAGATTAGAGCAGTTATCTCTCATCAGTTCTAATGATTCGTCTGAATAGGTTTCTTTAATAGTAGTAGCTGATTTAACTTTATGTATTCTTCTAACTGGACTTTTTATAATATAATCTTCATCTTCTAGCCAAGAGAAGAAACTTGATAATATCCTTCTGATATTATCAATAGTTACTCTACTTGACTTATGATCATTTTGATAATCAGTTAGATATTTTCTCAGATCATCAGTAGTGATATGTTTAACATTTTTTTCTAGCTTATTAAGAAGTACTTCAATGGTTGACTTATAGTAATTCAAGGTCTTCTCTGAACAACCTTCTAATCGTTTAGAAGATAGGAAAGATTCAACATAATGTTGATTATCTTTGCTATTCAATTCATCTTTGATTTCTTCGATCTTATAATTTACTAATACCATATCTAATACTTCTTTTAGTTTTTCATATTGATCATCTCTTAATAGATGAATCATACTTTGTAAGACTTCATTTTTAATAATTTCTCTCATAGTCGTTTTCTCCTCATTAGTTAATAAGTTTAGAACAACTATGGAGTGGTGTTCTTTACGTTTAACCCTTGCCACTCACAAGAGTTATATGTGTAAACAATAATTTAG
>CABVDD010000091.1 GCA_902497095.1 uncultured Faecalicoccus sp. | reverse complement strand
ATGCAGATCACAATTCTGTGAAGCATTTCCACGACCCTTTTATTATAATTTTACCGTTGTCTTTTTCGTAATGGTATAAATGTATTCCTCTGGCGTAGGGCGTTTATTCCCAAAATACTTTTTGAAATTTGCCTGCACCTCTGGGTCGGTGCTATTCATAGCTTCATCAATCGTTGCTTCAATATTTTCCCGTACATCAGCTAATGACATACCGCCAGCCTTTGCACCAGCCTTTAATGCTTTTTTAATATCTCGTTTTTTTAACCCTATCATTCGAACCAACTCCCTAAAATGAGTTAATCTTCTTTTTCAAAAATTAAATCAATCTTTCGCATACAACCTTTTGCGTCAATTTCTGTAGGTATAAAACCAACATAGCGATACCCATTTTCTGCATAGCTATTTATAACTTCCTTATGTTTATCGGTGCAAAGGAACACAACACCTTTCGCAGTATAATCAATTTCTAAATATTCATATTTTTTCATTTTTCCTCATTTCCTTTCTCTTTCATATTTTCTCTACGCTTTTTGATTGCCTTATTTCTTAAAGGAATACCAACGCCCAATATCAATCCTACTACCAAAATAGTCAAGTCCATAAGCACACCTCTCTTTTCTAAAACTCTTTTTTCTTTAGTATTGTTAAGCTAATAAGATAGGAGATACCTAAAATAACAACTGAAAGCAATAAAAATAATATTATATATACTAGTGGTTCAAATTTAGGTAATTTATTTATTAAGACATATAAATCTATTCCTAAATATTCAGTAGTTTTTATAAGAAGCAGTCCTATAACAAATATAAATCCCATTACACCTATGATAGCAATTCTTCCTTTTTCTCCACCAAATTTCAAGATAAAAGGAAGCATGATTGATAAAATCAATAAAATAGTAGGAAATAAAGAACCTGCTGTTAAAAAAATTTCATTAAAACTGCCTGTTTTTGTAATACCAATAACAACTAAACTAATAACAGTTCCCAACAACAAAAACATTATTCCTGAAATCAATCCAAAAATATATTTTTCCAGTACATAATCTTTTCGTGTTATCGGTAAAGAAAATAAAAAAGCATTTCCATTATCAAATTCATCATAGCTAATTGAACTCAATGAGAATAATGCCCCCACAAAACCTAAGAAACCAATCGGAAACGAAGTCCCCGGAGATACTATTATCATTATTATAGATATAGCAGTAATAGTCATAAAGAAGTTTTTCTGTCCTTTCAGCAATTTAAAATCTTTAATCAATAAACCTTTCATTATTCAACACCTCTAATCATCATTGTTATTACTTCGTCTATATTTCCTTTTTCAATCGCCATTTGAGGATAATTTTCAGCATAATATTGTTTTTGATTAGTTAAACAACTATATCCATAGCTTTCTTTTTTTGTACGTAAAATATATTGTCTATCTAATTTGGAATATTCTTCTTCATCAACTTTAAGTAGTGCATAATCGCTTAGTAAAACATCAGTATCTTCGTGCATAATTACTTTTCCTTGATGTATCATATAAAGGTCATCACATAAAGTTTCTAAATCACTGGAAATGTGAGAACTAATTAAAATAGAGCGTTCTTCGTCTTTTTCTATAAAATCTCTTAGCATTTCTAACAATTCATCTCTAGCTATTACATCTAATCCCGCCGTTGGTTCATCAAGAATTAACAACTTTGCATTGTGTGAAACAGCAACTAAGACTTTTACTTT
>CABVDD010000090.1 GCA_902497095.1 uncultured Faecalicoccus sp. | reverse complement strand
CGCTTCTTTTTCAGTAAAAATCCCCGTAGCGGCTCAACTACGGGGATGGTGTCAAATAACAGAGTATCAATATGAGATACTAAGTGAGCCTATTCCATTACAGATAAATCATCGTCAACTTCATACTGATTACAGCCAAAAGCCGCACACATTAAAATAAAACGTTCTTTTATACCTAATCCGGTATATCTGTCTACAGCTCCGCTGCCTTTTGCATGAAGTCCTGCTGCGTATTTATCTATCTGAACTTTATTCATTAAATCTACATGAGTTTTACGGGCAAGTTTACTGCTTGCAATCTCATATATGGATTTGTACTCATTTGTTCCCAATGCCGCACTAAACATTGCCACTTTCCGGCTAATCTCACAGTATTCAAGTAGTTTTTTTATTTGATAATTGTACCCGGTTTCACCATTGCCATCAGGATAATAGGGTAACAAAGCATTGCTTGGTAGCCTACCTTTATACTTCATAATAATATCATAAGCAATACGAATGATGGGAGTTTTTATCTCAGTGCGTATAAGTCCATCCTTGTGTGTTTTTTGAGGTAAATAATGAATGTAAGGTATTCCTTCTTCAATGCTGATATTATCAAAAGTGAATCGTCTGAAATCACCTATACGGCAACCGAAACAACATTGAACAACGAATACATCTTTTACTCGCTGCAATGTTTCGGGACATTCTTTGTGGACAACTTCATTGAATTCTGTTTTGGTGAGAAAGAAAGGCTCGTCATATTGTTGCTTCATAATGGACTCTTTTTCTTTTCCTATCTTGCGGAAAGGAGATACGGGAATAACATCATTACTTTCAAGCTCCACCATAAATGCTTGTAATAATAATAGTTTCTCAGCAATTGTATTCTGGCTTCTTTCCTTTGATGGTATATTCCGCTTATTCATTTCTGCGTACAGTTCTGGAAATTTTTCAACCAGAGTGTATTCTTTGCGTAGAAAATCACGAAAATTTAGAATATGTTCCTTGTTGAATTTATTGACCGGCAACCCGTCAATGCCATTGATAATGAGGAATCGAGTCAGTTCCCTTATCACTACATCGTAATGTTTCTTTCTGCCGGGACCTATTACACCTGCATTTAGCCATCCGTCAACATAGTGTTGGAACATACTACACATGGATTCCTCTTCACTGCTGATGTTATATTTTTCAGGATGTAAGTGCTGGTCTATTAAGATTTCCAGTTTTTCACTGGTTAATTCTTTGTTGCTCCCATAAATGGATAAAATTAGATTCTTCCGTTCTTCAATAGATGTGTTAAATGATGTTCTTATGTCTAACTTTATAATACTTTTAGCCTTATATTTTTCAGTCTTGGCATCCCAAAGAGTAGGAGAGACCATAATATCTGATTTGTGGAATAACTGTACATTGCGTCCATCAGATAATCGAAATCTGACATTTACTTCTTTATCTTTCTTCCCAGTTCTTATAAATGCTTTTACTGTAGTCATATATTCTCTGTTATATCGGTTGTGCAAATATACATAAATTGCACAACTCAGTTCAAATATTGCACAACATAATGCAATGGCATGCAATATAATATTTTTATATTACTCTGATTTTTAATACAATGTTATATGTATTGGTTTTATAGTATTTTACATTCCGAATCGCAACGGAATCACAAGGAAAAAACCGCAAATGGCTAAAAAAAGCTTTTGCGGTTTTCTTGTTTTAGAATTAGAAAATGTCCGCATTTTGTCA
>CABVDD010000089.1 GCA_902497095.1 uncultured Faecalicoccus sp. | reverse complement strand
AGGATCAACCAGATCAAAAGAACTCTGATAACCACTGTACGCCAGGCCGGTGTCGTTAAAAACAGTGGAGATAAATACACATTCACTACTTTGTTAAGTCTACTATCGGTATTTGTACCGGATTAAAAACGTAAAAATTCCGTTAATCTTTATAGGTAGACTAACGGAATTTAAATTATTACTGGAGTAGTTTATATAAACTATTCACTGACAATTAACGCACCGGTTTCACAATCAATACTCATTAAGATATTTATAATGAGCTTATTGCTTTTTCCGGAGAAAAGAGTAAAAGAACAGAACAATTCCCACTAGTGCTATTTGATTAATACAAACATAAAATATATGGTATTAATATGCCTGTCAGCAATAAAACTAACTTACTTCCCATATCCTAATCTTTTCATCATATTATCATTCTTTTTATATATAGATGAAGTTTCTAATTAATTGTTATCCATTCCCCACCATATTATATTCCAGTAGGATATCATTAAAATAAAAGATACCTTGACACAAGTATTTTTAGTCTCATATCAAGGTATCAATAAAATAGTATAGTAACAATCCGATTATATAAGAATAAGATACAGATCTGCTGAGCAACACGCTATTTTAATCATCTCTCATTTCTATACAATAGAACCATTCCAGTTTATGTTCACTTCTTCTAGGTATGTCCCAACGATATTTTTTAGGATTTACACAAGTTAGAGAAATGGATTTATCTGCTTTTTTAAAAAAAGAATCTAGAAAAGTTCTCCCGCAATAGAATTTATATTCCTTATAATAAAATACAGCATCAGTCCATAGTGCATGATTAAAAGAATCAAGTGAATCCTCAACACTGATTACAAGATCTACAGAATTCATAGAACCATTAAAATCAATTTCGAAAGAGAATGTTATTTCATTTTCAAATTTCTGACAAGCTAGAACCTCCTCAGTTTTCATTATAACAGAATCAAGTATAGGATATAGCCATTCTTTTACTTCATATACCTTTATTTCCTTATTAATATAATCCTCAAAATCATATAATTTAAGATTGTTCACTTCTTCATAAGATTTACATCCCACAAAGAAGATAGCAAATAATAAAGTAAGCAAAAGCTTAAATTCCATTTTCATAACATTTTAAACTTATTTTCTATATATTTCATTTGTATAATTATAATAAATTCCTTTATTCAGGATTCTAAAAATTGCCTTAGGAGAATGTTGCAAAATGTTTTTAGCATTCCCTATATCACCTGTATCACCCGATGCTACTCGTCCCTCTCCCGGATGAATATGATCGGACCTAAGTACCTGATAACCAGAACGAATATATTTGTTAATCTGATAACTTCCAAAGGATATTCTCTTAGCTTCATGGCTTGTACTTATTAAATTCACATTACCACCTTGCTTATTTTCCATCAAAGTATTACTCCATTCCACATCGGTGTTTTTATCTAAAAAGTTCATAATACTCACTGACTCTTGATCATTTTTTACCTCATATGCATGATTAAGCACCGTTTTTCCTGTCAACTGTCCGTCTTGGGTATATAAAACACCTTTAGTTATCTTTGAGCTCATGCTTCTCGCATCTGTCCCTAATAATATCCCTTTACTTATCTGTATCCCTGTTTTGTTACCGGTTTTATCATAATCTCCTTTAGTTTCAGAGGAATACTTCTCTTTATTATACAATACATCGTAATTATCACCTCCTTCATTATTTATTTTTAAAATAAACACATAGCGAAAAAGTAAATTTGGGCAAAGCGTAGCGAATTAGCTGAT
>CABVDD010000088.1 GCA_902497095.1 uncultured Faecalicoccus sp. | reverse complement strand
GGAAAAAGGATTGCCGTTGGCTGGTGTGAATATTTATCTCCAAAAGGATTCTGTGGGCATAGGAGTTATACGTAATGATAATCTGGTAAAGAACATGTTCATATGAAAAAACTGCTATATCTTGGACTTTTGTCCGTTTGCGTACTGTTAGGTTCTTGCGTAGAGAAGAACGTATTCAATGCTTTTGATAAGGTAGAGAGGTATATGGATGTATATTCTGACAGTGCATTGCTGCTGTTGGAGCAAATTCCTCATCCGGAGAAGCTTCGTGGAAAGCAGCGGGCAGACTATGTGCTGCTGTTGACACAAGCCCGTGATAAGAACTATCTGGATAGCATGCAGTCGGATTCGTTGATAAAGTTGGCGGTAGATTATTATAAGAATGGGGGTGATAACGTGAAAGCGGGGAAGGCATTGTTTTATTATGGCAAAGTGATGGATTTGCAGGGGAATGATACGCTGGCTATGCAAGCCTATTTGAATGCTTTGGCTAAATTGGAGAAAACGGAAGAGTATAAGCTACAAGGCTTGGCATATGAGTATATCGGTATTTTGAATGCAGATAGAAAGCTACACAAAGATGCTCTTGATAATTATCAAAGTTCGGTATATTGTTTTCAAAAGGCAGCCGATACTTTAGGGGTTATATATGCTTATCGGGATATTGCTCGTATTTATTATGTAGAACAACAATATGACAGTGTTTATAACTACATCAATAGGGCTTTGTCCTTGTGTGAAGAAAAGAAAGGATGTATCGATTTTGAACGAGTAACTCCTTCTTTGTTACAAGTAAAAGGAATTGCAAAAAGAAATGAGGGAGATTTGGAAAATGCAATAATCTTGTTGAAAACTGCGGTAGAGACTGAACAAGATAGGCATTCTATGCATCACTGTTCAATGTCATTGGGGAACATTTATTTAAATCAAAATAAGTTGGATGAGGCAAAAAGATATTTTACTTTAGCTTTGAAATCAGAAAGGCCTCGTACTCTGGCAGGGGCATACCACTATTTGTATCTGTTGGAAAAGAGGCAGAAAAAGTATGCAATGGCTCTCTATTTCAAAGAGAAGTCTGATTCGTTGTTGTCCGTTGACCTGGATGCTAAACAAGCATCTCAAATTTTGACTTTGCAACGTAAATATGAAAAAGGAAAGCTTCTTTTAGAAAAGCAACAAGTTGAACACGAAAAGAAAATACAGTTTTATTTTGGGATGGTAATCGTTTTATTTATTATCCTATTATGTCTTGTTTTGTATTTTCTTTTAAGAAAAAGATACAAAGAGATGTTCCGGAAAAATATGCAAGTAATAAAGGAGAATGAGTGCATGATTAAACGATATGTTTATGAACTTGATGTGTTGAAACAAAAAGCAGGTGAAACAGCGGAAACAAATAGAGAGAAGGTTGGTAAATTGAATCAAAAGATTTTGCTGTTGGAGAGTGAGAATAAAAAAATACGTGAAAATGTATGTGTAAATGGTGTTTATCTCTTGGATCAATTGAAGAAGGAAAAGCTGATTGTGAAGAATATGACCAAACAAGAGAAAGAACAGCTCCTTGAATACATGGATTTGATATATGGTAATTTGATTTCTCGGTTAAAGAAAGATTTTAAATTAACGAGTGGTAACCTGATATTGATAGCTTTGCTTAAAGTTGGTTTCACTACCACTGAGTTGATGTTTACTTTTGACTGCGAGATGAATTCTATTTTTACGAAAAAACGGAGATTGAGGGAGAGCTTAAATTTGGATACTACTGATAAATTGGAAGAATTTATAACTCTTTATGAGGATGTAAATTAAACTGTGTCAGCAAGGAATAAAGTATTAACTTTGCTAACAC
>CABVDD010000087.1 GCA_902497095.1 uncultured Faecalicoccus sp. | reverse complement strand
TTAGTAAGGTGTCGAAGGAAGAGAACCTTATGATGGCAGAGGTTCAGGAAATATATATATTAGGAAAGAATGTGTACAAGTTGTAGCACTATTATTGACTGGCGAGGGTAGTTAGTAACTAAAATATTTAAGTATTACAAAACATCTTTCAGTTTATGTTCCGATTAAATAGACTTGGCAAAATTCAATATTAATAGATATGGTATGTTTTGATTATTTAAGACGTAAGAGGTATCTATTTAAAGAGAAAGCTTCTCACATAGTGCTATTAATAGAGTTACAAAGAGTGAAATGGTAAATTTGAAATTGTATTTGTTGAAAAAAGAATTACAAATATTGATTGTGTCAATATTCTTTGCACTATTTGTGTTTTTTGCTCGATATGTTATTGAGTCTATTCCTTGTTTGCAATATGCTCTAATTTTATTTATCGTATATATACTTGTAAGCTTTCTTCGTTTTGTTAAGGTCGTTAGCTGTATAATGATTTTTATTTATGGATTTATTCTTTTTCTTTGTTCAAGAGTATTTTTATCCATCTTTGATAGTTCGATTTTGTTTGAATCGGATAAGTATGTCTTTTATACTTTTGCTGATACCACTGTTCTTGAAGTATTATTAATACTTTCTGTGAGTTTTGTTTCGGTAATAATCGGATATTTATCGAGTTATGCAAAATCAGATTTTAAAGCAAAGGATTACACGCAATTTACATCGCAAGCCAGTTCTTATGTTTATACGGACAAACAATTACAAAAAATTCTCTATTATTTAATTCTGCTATCTGCACCAGGAGTACTTTATAAGGGCATGCATGACTTGATGTTGATAAAACAATATGGTTATTTAATCATGTTTATGGAAATGCCTCCTGCACCTCTTTTTGCGAGAGCTAGTTGGGGATTTTTTAATATAGTTTTTCCAATGCTATTAATGTTTGTTCCGTCAAGAAAACAGTTTAAATATTACTGTGTACTATTTTTTCTGGTGTCTTCAGTATCTTTTTTGAAAGGGAGTAGAAGTACATTATTAGCTCCTATCGTTTATTTTATTTGGTTTTATTATTCTTTTTATTCTACTAAAAAGATTTCAGTAAAAAATATAGCTTGTTTCATTCTTTTTGTGGCATTTGTAGCTCAGGGAATCTTGTTTTTGAGGGACAAAGATGCTTCTTTTAATCTAAGCATTTCTCAGATGCTCTTTGCTTTATTTTATTCTCAAGGTGCTACTTATGTCTTATTAGGTAATTATTTAGATTATTCTAGCGATTTCGCTAATTCCACAAGATATTCTATTCTGTTTTCTTTATGTACTACTTTCTTATGGTTTTTTAACCCTCTTTATAGGAAAGGACAGTCAGAGGAACTGGTACAACATACCTTAAGTTTGGATGATCAATTAATGTATGCCGTCAATCCGGAGTTATATTTGTCTGGTGTTGGCTATGGGAGTTCGTATATTGCTGAACTTTATCAATTAGGAGGTGTGTTGGCATTGATTATAGGTAGCTATTTAATAGGGCGAATCATAAAATGGTATGAACGGAATTATAATAAGTCATATACTTATGTGTATTTTTCTTGGTTTATTATTCCACATTTAATATGGACCTCAAGAGGTAGTTATTTCCCATCTCCATTCTTAATTATGATAGGAGTTTTATTTTATGTTACGTTAAGGGCAGTTGTTGTAACATGGAATAAACGAAAATTGAAAGATGCATTTTTTAATAAACTTATTATTTTTTGAATAGCAATGAGTAATGTGTTGAAACTTTTCTTAATAAAAATACTTAAAGAATCATTCCTTTTATTGTCACTCTATAACACTTATTATCGCTTGAGAAACAAGAAACGGTTTTGGAAAGAGATTAACCGTCGTCAGGCATTGAGCAT
>CABVDD010000086.1 GCA_902497095.1 uncultured Faecalicoccus sp. | reverse complement strand
AGGAGTTGTACATTTACTGTCCATTTCTGTCCAGCGTTTCTGTGATCCGCCTGGGATTCTCCTAAGAGAGTTACCACGCTGATATTTAAAACTTTATATTTCTTGCTTCAAGCATATCCCATGAATTATCCCACTAAATTTCTACGTGCTTTTGCGGTAGTTTGCTCATGGAGAATACTGGGGGCAAAGTTATTTGTTTTTATTGTATTAGCAAATAAAAATATAAAATCTATTCTTCATCTCTAAAGAAAAGCTTATAGAAATTTAATTTGCGATGTTCATCGAAACCTTTCTCTAAATATCTAATATCACCATCTATTGTTATTTTGAAGTTTTTATCTAATTTGATTATGTTTTTAATGCTTCTTGATTGTTTCTTAGTCGCATTTTCTGAAATTGTAAAATCATCCGCAATTACAACTTCTCTTTCTTCTTCAAATGTTTTCTTGTAGCTTTGAAATTCATCTCTAAGACTTTGTTCCTGAATTATTTGGTTAGAGAACTCGTCTATATCAAAGAAATCGTTTTTTGAGAAAAACGATACAGCTTTATTAAGTATATCTGCTTTTTGTACATTATCTATATTTTTGTTTTTAGACACAAAATTTTTGCATAATGAAATAATATTGTTAGTATAATAATATTCATCATTTCTCTGCTTTACATGCAAAAATTCATCTTTCCAATAACGAGCTTCTGAACCTTTACTGGAATTATCAACGATACCAACTAAAAAACCTTTCTCTCTCTCTAAATTAAAGATCAAACATCCCTTGTCCAATTTATTAATATTAATACCAAAATCACTATTAATTTCAAAATCATCCCCTGTAGAAAAAACTCTTAGATAGGTTTCTTTGGTTTCAGATTTAAAAATTCCAACTCCATCTGTTAATTGACCATCTATTACACAGTCTTTAAAATATGCAATATAAAGCTCTCCTCCATTAATTTTAGGATGCATAGACTTATTATATAGGTGCTTTGCTATATTTTTAGATTGTTGTAGAATAGAATCTTTGTTGTCAAATATATTGCTTGCATATACGAAAATCTCATTTAAATTGAGATCAGAATCATGAAATAGGTTATAATACTCATTGCTCTTGAAATTAGCAAAAAAATAATTAACAAGCAACTTACTGATATTCTCATTTACACACAATGGTGATTTTGAAAAGATTACGCCTTCCTCTTCTACTTTATTACCTACTTTATGTAAGCATATCTTGTCTAAAATAACATTATCTATATGTATCATACTATTTTTTTGTAATTACAAAATAAAAATCCAAAATCAATCTCAAAGTCATTAATATACAATGAATCAATAAAAATACATTAAATGAGAATAATATTTTCCCGACTAAGAAAGTAGTTGAGAAAAATATTGGATAAATCATGCCAATCAACAGTAAAAAGCCTTCTACTACAACTATATAAGTGAAATTAATAGTAATAGCTCTATATAATGAAACAGGTTCAGAACCTAACTTTACTTTTTCTATATAACTATTTCGAGCTTTTTCTATATTTGCTCCTTCGGAAGTTAGGAATATAGCAAATACAGAAATTGTAAAACCTAATAGAATGCCAATGACTGAAAGAATATCACTCTGAATAGCATCAACAACGCTATAGAAGCGGCATGAATCCGAATACAAAAAAACAATAATACTTACAATCAGTGGAATAATAACATTCACTAAGAAAATCCTTTTTTCACGTGTCCTTAGAAAATCTATAAAAAGTAATATATACTCCATAATTTACAAAGGCAGAATTAAAGATTTAAGAAAACGATATATTTCCATAGTTTGCACTTGACCTGTTGATTCATTTATAGACACCTTAATAGGTTCTATTTTTTCCATAAAAGTTGTATCAATAAATGTATCTTTGTCATTTTCGTTTTTTCCATAAATTCTTATTTTGGAAACCTCTTGTGCATTATTCTTCTTTTGTCTATTCAAGCGATTAAAAATATCAATACCTACTTCTTTTGCACTTTTATTTCTTTCCGCTTTTAAAGTCAATTTAACTTGGTCTTGTATAGCTGACGTTCTTTCTGAAAACTGAAGAGCGCGACTTCCTAATAATGATTTATTGAAGAAGACATCAATAGATGTTGCTCGTTTTAACTTTTCAAGCTCTGATATAAAATTATCACGAGCTATTTTTGTATAGCTGAATTCAACTTGCAAATGCAACAGAATTCTGATTAATAATTTGTTTAAATTT
>CABVDD010000085.1 GCA_902497095.1 uncultured Faecalicoccus sp. | reverse complement strand
TCCGAATGATGAAAGGAATCGTGCCTGAGTTCAAGAGCAAGAATTCGGTATATGAGGCGTTGGACAAAGAATAAAATGTATATCTTTGTGGAAAAATCAAGATAAAGTGGACACTAAAACAATAAAAATATATATAGAAGAATTAGGGCCGATCCGTGATTCAGTGATAGAATTGAAGCCATTTATGATTTTTTCTGGAGAATCAGGAATGGGGAAAAGTTATACGGTTTTATTGGTTCATTATATATATAGAATTTTGTGTAATGCGGCTTTATCTTCTTTTTTTGAAGAAATAAAAGCTGATTATAATGCTTTGATTGATCAACATCCGGATGATAAAGAAGGACTTTTGTGTGAATTTTCTTTAAATCAATTTGAAGAGTGGGGGAATCGATCAGCCGTTTCATATTTAGCTGATATGTTGGGCGTATCAACTATGTCTGCAAAGATCTCGATAAAATTCGAAGGCATGGCAGATCATTACAAATTTACTTTTAAAAAGGAAGTTTTGGATGTTCTCGGTGGCGAAGTTGATTATTTTGAAAGTGTACACTTGAATAATGATCCCGGTCTTCGTTTGCCTAACCATTCTAAGAATTGGAATTCAATTCCTTTTGTTGTTTTGTTTCGTCACCATCTGCGAGAGATGTATCATATTACACAAAGTGATACTTTTTTGTTACCTCCATCGCGTGGTGCATTGATTAGTTTGTCGGATGTCGCCCGTTCATCCATTTTGGCATCTGTAGGTATGTATCGGGAATTTCTTACAGACTTTTCAAATTTGAAAGCTCGTAAAGCAGAAGAACAGTTTTTGATAGATCGTTACTCATCTTTAAGTTCAGATATGTTGCATGGCAATATTTCAATGAAAGACAATGATTTGTATTATGCACAGTCTTATGGTGAGATACCGATAACAGCAGCAGCTTCTTCTGTAAAAGAGTTGACTCCTTTTGCATTGATGTTACAAAAAGGGGTAGTTGGTGATTATTCTATTTTATTTGAAGAACCGGAATCTCATTTGCATCCGGAGATGCAAATAAAGGTTGCCGATTTATTAGCCTATATTTCATCGTATGGTGGTCGTATGCAGATTACGTCTCACAGCGATTATTTATTACGGAGAATTAACGATTTAATCCGTTTGGACATCCTTAAAAATCAATTGTCCGAGATTGATTATTTGGCTTTTTGTGAGAAGTATCATTATGATCCGAAGATAACTCTTCCATCGTCTCGGATAGGAGCTTATTTCTTTAAGCATCAAAAAGAGGAGATGGTTGAGATTGTTCCACAAGAAGTGGCTAAGGGTGTTCCTTTTGATACTTTTCGTGCTGTTTTGGATAATCAGTTGGCAGATAGTTCTGCATTGTTTGATAAAGTGGAAGAAATAGAATGAAGACTTTGATTGAACATTTTGATCTTTTATATCCGAAATATTCATCTGCTGCGTTTAGGAATTGTTGCGTGGTAAAGGAAAAAGAGAATGCTAAGGAAAATGCTTTTCTTGAGTTGAAAATAAATGGTATAGATGGATATGAGATTCCAAATATGGTAGTAAAAGATGTAACATCCTTTTATGCAAAAGCTCAGTCTCGTAACCCATTGAATCATGATTGTGACGGCTGAATATTCAGGTAAGAAATTTCTTTTTCTTTGTGAACTAAAGAGTTCTTTTTCTTCTCAAGAAATACAAAAAGCTAAAGAGCAAGTTATAGGCTCTTATTTGAAAATGCATTCTTTGCTCAGTTTGTTGCAAGGGTATAGAAAAGATGAAATAGAAGTGCGAGGGTTGATTGTTTCATTCAAACCGGAAACGGAAAGGCTTCTTGCAATAGAAAAGAAAAGTGAAAATGACAGATCTTGTCGCTTTTGCACTCTTTTATATAATAGACAGAAATATGTAATGACAAAAATGGATTGTGAGAGATATTATAAACCTTTATGTATGCCGGATTTTACAATTTATTATGTTGGAGTTCCTGACCATCAGCAGAATTACATGATTAATTTTGACTCGTTGCTCATATAATTAACGACATCGTTGTCTTGTGTGGAAATTTAATGAGGTGAATAATACCCTGCTCCTGTTTTTTGCAGCATTGTCCGTCCTCTGTTTGGCCGGAGGCTATTACGCTGATGGAATCTGTATCTGGCTGTCTTTCCTTACATTGTTGGTTTGGCCGATATTGGCAGTTAATCTGTTGTTGCTGGTAACACAATTATTCACAAAAAAGAAATGGAAATGTATGGTTC
>CABVDD010000084.1 GCA_902497095.1 uncultured Faecalicoccus sp. | reverse complement strand
TTACAGCAGAATAGTATGGTAATTGTTTATCCAATCTATACTATTCTGCTTACAATTAGATTGACAAAATAAGAATCCCTCTCATATAATTGGTTGCAATGGTATTGAGGAAATACAACCTTAAATGTATAATGGGAAAGTAGCATTGCAGGAATGAGGTAGGCTAATGAATAAAATATTGATTATTGAAGATGATTTAGAAATAAATGCGTTATTGGCTGATTTTCTAAAAGAAAAAGGATATGCTGTGCATTGCCAATATGATGGACTTCATGTTCTGGATTTTTTGAATAAAGAAAAAATTGATTTGATTATACTTGATATTATGCTTCCTTATCGGAGTGGTGATATTATTTTATCTGATGTACGCAAGAAATTTACGATACCTGTTATTATTATTTCAGCGAAAGAAACTACACAAAATAAAATCGACTTGCTTCGTCTGGGAGCAGACGATTATATCACAAAACCTTTTGATATGGAAGAAGTGCTTGCCAGAATTGAAAGTAATCTGCGAAGAGTACAATTTCAAAATAGCCAGACAGAATGTTTGCAATATAACAATCTGACTTTAGACCTAGAGAAAAATACAGCATTTTTGAATGGAATAGAATTATCCTTAACCGCTAAAGAATTTGGCATTTTAGAATTGTTGATGAAATATCCAGATAAAGTATTTTCAAAATCGAATCTTTTTCAAAGTGTTTGGGATACAGAATATATTGCTGAAGATAATACACTTAATGTTCATATCAGTAATTTACGCAATAAATTAAAAGCGATATGCTCTGATACAGAATTTATTGATACTGTTTGGGGCATTGGCTACCGCCTACATAAAGCTAAGGATTAAACGTTCCTTAGCTTTATTATTTTTTTAACTTTTCTCATTACGATTTAAGAAATTCTTTAAAATTGCCCGTTATACTGGTTTAAGTAAAGGAGGTTTGGGATATGAGTTCAATTATTTTAGAAGCAAAGTCTTTAACCAAAGAATATAAACAAACATTAGCATTAGACCACATAAATTTACAAATAAAAAAAGGAAAAATTTATGGATTTATTGGTCAAAACGGAGCAGGTAAGACTACTTTTTTAAGATTAGTCACAGGGCTTGCGTTTCCAACAAGTGGTACACTTTCTTTATGGGGAAATTCTGGAACAGAAGAATTGCAGAAACAGCGTAAACGAATTGGAAGTATGATTGAAACGCCTGCCCTATTCCCGTCAATGACTGCCTATCAAAATATGGAAGTACAGCGTATTCAACGCGGCATACCAGATAAATCAGTTATTAAAAGGACATTAGATATGGTTGGATTGCAAGATACAGGTAAAAAGAGTGTCCGCAATTTTTCATTAGGTATGCGTCAACGATTGGGGATAGCGATTGCACTTTTAAATACACCAGAACTATTGATTTTAGACGAGCCTATCAATGGTCTTGACCCTGCTGGAATTGTAGAAATCAGAAATTTATTAAAAATTTTGAATAAAGAATATGGTATGACCATTTTGGTTTCAAGCCATATCTTAGAAGAATTGTATCAAACAGCATCAGAATTTATTCTGATTGACCATGGAAAAATTATAGAAGAGATTTCTGATTATGAATTAAATGAACGGTGTAAACGACATATAGCAATTAAAACAACAGATGTTCAGAAAACGGTTCTGGTTTTGGAAGAGAATCTTCATACAGATAACTTTAAACTAATGCCAGATGGCATAATTCGTTTGTATGATTATTTGAATGATTTAGAGACAGTTGCGTCTGCTTTGGCAGAATCGCACATTCTTGTAACAGGACTTTCTGTATCTGGCGATACTTTGGAGGACTATTTTTTGAGCAAAATAGGAGGAACAAAAGATGTCAAATCTCCTAAAAACTGAGTTATATAAGTTGTTTCACAGTTGGTATTTTTGGGGAATTGGAATATTCAATCTCCTTTTAAGTAGCATATTGCTGTTAGATAGTAAAGAACGCTCTTCAAACTTAATTATGGCATCATTATACAATATTCCGTTACTCTATTTTTTGAGTATAGTGTTTATAGCATTGTTCATTGGAAGTGATTTTAGTGGAAGAACTTTAAATACTTATATTACTGCCGGACATAAAAGAAGTTCTATATTTAGAGTAAAGTTAATTGTATCTCAAATAGGTTGTATTATCATTCTGGTATTTCCATTATTTGTACATGGAATTATTAGTCAATTTTATATTGGAGAAAAACTTTTTTGGAATGATAGCACATATACTATG
>CABVDD010000083.1 GCA_902497095.1 uncultured Faecalicoccus sp. | reverse complement strand
ATTGATTTTAAAGGGTTTGCAAAAAAAATCTCAAAAAATTAGCACTCACCTATTGGTTTTACTAACTCTGTTTGCCATGATAACACTGTGTGCATTACCGATATTTTTTGCTTTTATTTTTCGTGATATGGGGAAAACACTGACAGTTTCAATGGTTTTATTTTTTGTTATGATTTTTTTGCTGAACAGTGAATCTGCACAAATAATCAGCAGAATAATACCAATGGGACAACTTAGGTTAATTTCATTGCAAAAGGTCTATTCGACAAACTTTTGCTTGCTTGTAGATTTTTTATGGAATTTTATTTTATATTTCATTGCAGGTAGTGTTTTTTTACATACAGACTTGAAATAACCGGAGGTGTTTTTTATGGATAAATTATTAAAACTGGAAAAATATCAGTTGTTACATAATTCTATTTACTGGTGTGGTATGATTGGAATATTTATTTTAGGATTTTTTACAGCAGATACTTATGTTACAGAGGTCATGGGACCGACAGAAGAAATTGCTTCTTCTCTTGCTGATATTTTTAATGGAATGGTGTATGATTCTACGTTTCTTCTTATCATCATGTCGGCTATACTTGCATTGATTTTAGGACAGGAATTTTCTAAGAGAACAATAAACTTAGAGGTCAGTGCTGGACATTCCAGAAAACAAATTTTTACAAGTAAAATAATATCGTATTTAATTGCTTTTAATCTTATGGCTCTTGTCTATCCAGTTTCAGGGTGCATAAGGGAATTTGGACGCTTTGGTGTTGCAGACGTGGGAATGTTTTTTTACAATATTATAAAAGCAATCATTTATTCTTGTCTGCTTAATAGTGCGATATTTCTAATTGCAATACTTATTTGTTGCTATTTACAGGATGCTGTAAAAGCAACTTCGGTTACAGCAATTATTATTTTTGGTCTTAGCTTATATCTTGGCTATGGAATGATGTTGAGATTACCAGTCGGTTTTTTACCTACTTATCAAATCAGAATCGTTGTCAGCATGAAAACCTTTTTTCAACCGATAGCTATTTTAGTAGGATGTATATGGTCTGGTATATTGGTATTGCTTTCGTGGATAAAATTTTGTAAATGTGATTTTAAATAGGTGGAGAAAATGTCTAACATAGAATGGATTTTAATTATCATAACAATATTTTTAGTAATACTGCTATTTCGATATATTCAATTAAAAAAACAAATCCGTAATCTTGCGGATCAAGTTAATGAATTGAATTCTGGAAATTCACAGCAGATGTTAGACATTTCGTTGATTGATAAAGATTTAGAAAGACTGGCTGGTATATTGAATCAATATAATATCAGACAACGACAGGCTGTTGCAGGCGTATTACGCAATGAAGAGTATTTAAAAGAATCTGTTGCTAATATATCACATGATTTGCGTACACCTCTTACAGTCATTCTTGGTCATTTACAATTATTGCAAAAAGAAAATTTGGAATCCAGTCAAGCACAGCGTGTAAAAGTGATTTTTAGCAAAGCCGAAAAAATGAAAGAATTGGTAGAAACATTCTATGACCTTTCTATTTTGGAGGAACAGCAGACAGTTCCAGAAAAAGAAAAGTTTAATATATCTAATATGTTAATAAATTTAATTACGGAAAATGCCGTTGCATTAGAAAAGGAGAATATTTTACCCGAAATAAATCTCCCAGATTATTCAATATACGTATATTCTGATAAAAATATGGTAGAACGAATTTTACAAAATCTGTTGACAAATGCAATTAAGTATTCTGTTGGAACGATAAAAATAACACTTATGGAGAAAGAAAATAATAATATTATATTTACCATTGAAAATCCAATGAGTGACAGTTCAGAAATTGATTGCAATCGACTTTTTGACCGTTTTTATACAGGCGATAAATCAAGACATAATGGAAGTACAGGATTGGGACTTGCGGTAGTAAAAACACTTGTTGCCATTCTTGGCGGAAATATTGTTGCAAAAGTACATGCCAATAGCCTTATTATTACTCTTGAATTATAAAGTATTGAAGATATATTCGTATGATAATTCATTGAAGAGTGGACATCAAAATGTAAAGTCAATAGTTTGTAAAGTCCAGTTACAAACTATTGGCTTTTTTCATTACTGTGTAACAAGTAAATTTACGATAAAGAAATAAGGATAGTCGGCTCTTATTTGTTGCCTGCGGAGCAGATCAACAAATAAATGTTGAAGAATCTGTATAGGAAAACAGAGAAAACAAGAAGCAAATCACTTCTTATTCTCTCTGCTGTTCAAGATACCGTCAATCGTACCTTGAATGATTTTTAATTCATTATCACTCAATAAATCAAGTGACGAATCTATCTGACGGCGGGCTGTGTTTTTCTCAACATTCTTCGCTGGATAGAAATACTCGTCAACAGATATATTGAACATTGTAACTAAATCATGGAATAACTGAAAGCTAGGGTGTTTTCCGATATTTTCAATATCTGCGATATGACGTTCTCCGTAAAAGACTTTATCGCCTAAATCATTTCTGGAAAGCCCTGCTTTCT
>CABVDD010000082.1 GCA_902497095.1 uncultured Faecalicoccus sp. | reverse complement strand
GATCACCTGGTAAAATGCGAATGTGATGCATACGGATTTTACCAGAAACGTGAGCCATGATCTCGTGCCCATTTTCCAATTTCACCTTAAAAGCAGCATTAGGTAATGTGTCAACAACGATCCCATCAATTTCGATCATATCCTGCTTTGACATGAATTTTACAACGCCTCCTTACTGAATAATGAAATGACTTGGCATAAATAGCCATCTATCATTCTATCAAACAAATCAAAAAAAAGCCAAGAAAACATGCGTTTTTTCTCGACTTTTTTATTCTTCCAATACTTTTATCAAATCTTTAGGCACATGACGAGGCCCTCGAACCGATTTGATCCCATATTTTTTTAAATACTCTAATGTAAACTTACCTATATCATATCGCTTTTTCAAACGTAAGCGCATCGCCTTTTGCATATGTATATTTTCATCCTGAAACACATAATCTAAATTTGTTTCTATAACTTCACACTCATAAAAAATACTGGAATATGGACTTGAAACATATAAAAAAACAATATCATGTTCAAACATCGGCACAGATTGTTTCCACAATGTCGTATCCTGATCATCAAAAATATGTATCATGTCATAATACTTCGCATTAGCAGGAACCAACCAATAAGGATCAGGGCTATTTATCGAATAACTCTGTCTTACAACATCCATGACTTGGCTATCTGTTAGCGTATCATCCAGACAAACAGAAACCCAACTCTTTTTATTCATATGATATGCCGGATAAAATCCTGGTTCTAAAATCTTTAAGGCACACTGCTCATCCAACTTTACATTTAATACATCTATATATCCCTGTGCCTGATTTCTTAACTTATCAGCTTTGATATGTTGGATGATACCAAACCATTTTTTATTTTTAGGATGACGAAACACACCACTCAATGGATCTCTTTTCCATAGAAACTCCGGTCGCGCTCCATAAGCATCAAATATCAATTGCGTGATACGATTGGCTTGATTCGATACAAAAGGCATTTCTGTAAAACAATGCGTACGTATATCTTTTAACAATGCAACAAAAGCATCGCGAATCTCAGATACAAAAGCACCATTTTGACTTTCAATACGATAATTCACATATTCTTCATTAAGCGCTATATCCCATATCTTTCCTTGCACTCTTGCATCATCGGATATAAAAACAACTATATCAAAGCCAGGAATCAGACTTGTTTTATATTGATATCCGTTTTCCCGCTTTATAAAACCATAAGATTTTAACGTTTGCCAATTTACGGCATGCTTTTTAAAGATATCATCTTCCAGCATCGTTTTCTCCCATGCGCTCTAACAAAATTTCCAATCCTTGTGATACCGTGCTTTGCGGATCGTCTGTTACATACACTGGACAATTGATCAAAGCTTGAAGATTTTCTTTTAATCCTTTCAACAACATCGTACCACCGCAACAAATAATACCGCGCATACGTACATCTTCTTGTTGTTCAGGACTAAGACTTGCCAAAAACTGATAGATCCATCTAGCCCATTGTTCACACAAAGGATACAACACAGGAACCAACATATTTTCATCCAGTTGAACTGACATCAATTTCTGACTTTGCATATGCACACCTTGAACCATCATGGATTTCGGTTGTTTTTGCATCTGTGTCTGTCCAATATTTAATTTAATGTTTTCTGCCATAGCATCACTGATTTGCATATGACAACTTTGACGCAGCCATTTTTGAATCAGCAAGTTAATATGCCTGCCCGCCACTTTATATTGACTGCTATTTTGCATCTGTCCATTACTAAAAACGGCAATGTCACAATTTGAAGAACCAAGATTTAAGACACAACTTGCGACGGGAATAAAAAGATTGAGTTGCGCTCCAATAGCCGCCACCCAGATTTCTTGTTCAAAATAAACGCGATAAGCACCAAATTCAAGTAAATGCTGTTTCAGTTCTTCTCTTTGTTGACGATTTAGTGCCATTGGATAACTAAACAATAAGACCGTTTTCTTAAACATACGAAAAACTTTATAATCATAAATCAATTGTTCCAACAAAGCATGTAAAGCCTCAAAATCAATTTTATTTTGAGATAAAGGGGAAACAACACGAATTTTTTGATCCAACGATGCTTTCATCTCTTTAGCTTCATCACCAATCGCAAGAACGTTCTTCTTTTGATCAAGTGCAACCATGCAAGCTTCATCAAAGAGCAAGCCTTCATTTTCCATGACCAGTCGAATTTTATCGGCTCCTAAATCAATACCTACTCGAATCATAATCTTCATCACTTTCTATATATTATAAGTATAACATAGTTAAAACACATACTCTATGGTATACTATAGATGCGCATTCATTTATACATAATGAAACTAGAAGTCATTTCATCAGAAAATGAAAAAATAAGTATTTCAACCGATTTTACTTTATTAACAATTACCGAACATCTACAAACAGAAAAAGGAAAACAATATCTCGATTACTGGCTGGATTTAGAAAATTTATTTACTACGATTCACCTACCTATATGGATCCTTACAAAAGACGATGTTCACGTCATCAAAGACTTTTTAGATACGTATCCTACAACTCTTCACATAGGACAAGTTATAGATGATACACTATTTAAAAACTTGCATTGTGTCCGACAAAAATTTGTCTTTGGTAAAAGCTATGCCATTTTAGATCCGGCAATCTATCTTTTTTATCAAAATCAGATTGTTTTTAAGTCTATTCGCACGCATAAAAAAGCGATTGGAGAGGCTTATTTAAAGGGTTTAGATATCCAATATAAAAATTTTGTAGAAAATTTCAGAAAAAATTTGACATCCAAAAAAGAATTTGTTAGTATAAGAAAGCGCTAAATGAATGGAGGCTTAGCTCAGTTGGGAGAGCATCTGCCTTACAAGCAGAGGGTCAGCGGT
>CABVDD010000081.1 GCA_902497095.1 uncultured Faecalicoccus sp. | reverse complement strand
ATTGTGAATTTGTTAGCAATTTCTGCTTTTTTTTAAAGGCATTGTCCGATATAATGAAATGGGTAAAAAAGTATATTAAGGAGGAACTATGCGCGGTATATACAATTCAGTTACAGATTTACGCCGTAAGGTCTTTGCGGCCATTGCCAGCATGGCCTATGAAGACTGTGACGATCTTGCCAAACGAATCGAACAGATTCCATATGAACTGTTACCAGGCGATAAAGCCACCTATCGTAACAGTATTTTCTTAGAAAGAGCCATCATCGGTGAACGTTTACGTTTAGGTATGGGGCTTCCTACAAGAGATGCGAAAGAATTTAAAGCATTATCAGATGGCATTGAAGAAAGTGCTATTGCGAAAAAATATTATGATGATCCATTAATAAATATCATCAAATTTGCATGTAACGCTTGTCCGGAAAAGAAAGTATTTGTCACAAATGCCTGTCAGGGATGTCTTTCTCATCAATGTACAGAAGTTTGTCCAAAAGATGCGATCCATATCGTAAACGGACGTTCTTTGATTGATCAGGATAAATGTATCAAATGTGGACGCTGTATGGAAGCTTGTCCATATAAGGCCATCACAAAAATAGAGCGTCCATGTGCCGCAAGTTGCGGTATGGATGCGATCCATAGCGATGAAGATGGAAAAGCTGTCATTGACTATGATAAATGCGTAAGTTGCGGTATGTGTTTAGTCAATTGTCCATTCGGTGCTATCGTTGATAAAGGTCAGATTTTCCAGACTATTTATGCGATGAAAGAAGGCCATCGTGTTGTAGCCGCTGTGGCTCCTGCATTTGTAGGACAATTTGGTCCTAGTGTTACACCGGAAAAATTAACAGCTGCCCTAAAAGAATTAGGTTTTAGCGATGTTGTCGAAGTGGCCATCGGAGCTGACCTTTGTACGATTGAAGAAGCAGAAGATTTCATGGAGAAAGTACCGGAAAAACAACCTTGGATGGCTACATCTTGTTGCCCTGCATGGTCTGTTATGGCTAAAAAATTATTCCCTCAATACGCTTCTTATATCTCTATGGCTTTAACGCCAATGGTATTAACAGCTCGTATGATCAAAAAAGATGATCCAGACTGCAAAGTTGTATTTATCGGCCCATGTGCTGCCAAGAAACTGGAAGCCAGCCGTAAATCAGTACGAAGCGATGTAGACTTTGTATTAACATTTGAAGAAGTAATGGGTATGTTTGTTGCCAAAGGTGTAAAATTAGAAGAAATCGAAGGTAACGATCCATTAGTAAAAGGAACAAACCGTGGTCGTGAATTTGCCGTCAGCGGTGGTGTTGCCAAAGCCGTTAAATCTTTGATCAATAAAAAACATCCAGAAGTTGAAGTTAAAGTACAAGCTGCTGAAGGACTGAAAAATTGTAAGACTATGTTAATGATGGCAAAAGCCGGAAGATTAGATGGATATCTATTAGAAGGTATGGCCTGTCCTGGTGGATGTGTTGCCGGAGCAGGTACATTACAACCGATTGCGAAATCCAGTGCTGCCGTTAAAAAATACGCCAATGAAAATACATTAGTCAATTGCGATGAAAGTCCATATGGTGATCGCTTAGAAGAATTGACAAAAGGATAATTCATAAAAAAACCATTGAAGTTTTCAAAACTCAATGGTTTTTCTTTTATGATCTAATAATTCTGCACTCGTATCAGTACATGAAGCGTATCCCCTTCTTTTTTATGAAGCTTTTGACGAATGTTTTTTCGCACTCCGATAATATAACAAATATTTCCATCGTCATCCTTGATTCCCATATTGACGATACTTCCTTGATATTCTATACCATCAAAAGAAGCATGCACCTTTATACGACCTTTACCAAACTCTTTTTTAATATCCCATGGAAAAATTACATACGCGCCCCTTTTTCAGGTATTTCATGCAAAAGCGCATCAAATTCATATGTTTCTTTCATTGACATTCCCTCCTTATATGATCAAAATCGGCGATATAAAAAGTATATAGCCTATCAAAAACAAAATTAGATGCTTAGGCTCTTTATGAATCGCCACAAATTCTCGAATCAAAGCGCTGGGCCAATAATATGGTGCTACATGAGCTCCAATTCCAGTGCATGAAAATCCCAGCTTGTTACAATAGCGTAAAGCACGATACACATGATAATTACTTGTGACCAAAGCTGTATAATGTCTTCCTGGAAATGATTCAATCAGTTCTTTAGAAAATGCCAAGTTTTCCCACGTTGTCTTAGATTGATTTTCCATCTGAATCTTGGCTTCTGGTATTCCCTTATCCAAAAGATAATTCTTCATTGCCTGTGCTTCAGAACAAATCTCATCATATCCCTGTCCACCTGAAGGCACCAAAATCGGTGGAGTTGGATCTTTTTTGTAAACTTCTATAGCCTTATCACAGCGATCTTTTAACAACTGAGTCAAAGAGCCATCTTTTTTAAGGCCACTTCCATGAATGATCACATAATCAAAATCTCTCTGATGTGGTACGATCTGTAAAAACAGGCAGTAAAACATAAAAGACACAAAGACTAAAGAGCCATAAATCACTGATAAAGAAACCCATACCAAGCCTTGGGAAAGATGTGAAAAAAACGAAAGATTTTGATCATTGAATTGAACCATTGTAGGAAAAAGAATAAAAGCAAACGTTGAAATCTCTCCTAAACCAACCAATATTCCTAATAAAAAGGACAATAGATTAGCAAATGAGTGTCCTTCTCTTTTCCACATCAAAAGGCCATTCCACACCAGTCCAATAGGTACAAATAAAATCGCAAAAAACAAAACAAGAATACAAAATAAAGCAGCCTCAGCTGAATAGGGGCCAGCTAAAGAACATAAAAAAGGCAAGCTAAAACAACCTGCCATCATTAAAAATAACGTGTTACGATAACGGCTTCGATTGTGATGCATAGAAAATAAAAATATGCCCAGAAAAATAAAACTGGTATCAATGTATGAATCAGATTTTCGATATAGTTCATGCTCCTATATTACGCCAATTTGAATCTATTGTCATTTCATTCCATCATAAAAACATTAAGCACTATCACCATCAATACAATATTATTTCCAATTGTGATTAATCAAAATCGTTCATACATATAAAAAAACAGCTTACTATAGATTCAATCTATGGCAAGCTGTTTTAAACTCTCAATATATAATTATTTTTTTGTCAATAATACAACGCTTTCAACGGTATTCCCTTTGTCCCACAAAAGCTCCGTAACTTCTCCGCCATCCTTGA
>CABVDD010000080.1 GCA_902497095.1 uncultured Faecalicoccus sp. | reverse complement strand
GGTTTCCCTATTTCCGTGAAATGCTCCGTATCGAAAACCTCTGCCGCCTTGTGGGGTTCGATGAAAGGCAGACCGCAACGCTCGTCAAGGGAAAACCGTTGGAGTATGCAGGGGAACTCTACTCGGAGGAACACGGACGGAAATTCACGACCGAAAAGGCTGGTTTCCAAGTGGTGAAAGACCCCACGGACGGGACGAGATTGGTTCTTGCCATCGACCGAAAACCCATTGCCGAGTGGTTCAAGGAACAGTTCGAGAAGTTAAGGCAGAACATACGCCGACCCATACAGCCGCAAAGGAAAAGTAGAGGAATTTAAGAACGAATAATTAGTTGTACCTCAGCAATTGAAATTAAAACAACCAAATTATTGTGGATTTTTATAGGATAAATCAGTAAAAGTAGTACCTTTGTAACTGATATAATAGACTTTATATAAAATGGCTAAGAATAAACTTGTAGTTCCTTTTTTGAAATGGGTTGGAGGAAAAAGACAACTTATTCCAGAAATTAGAAAGATGTTACCCAAAGGGGTAGCGAATCGTCCCTACTATGAGCCATTCATCGGAGGCGGAGCTTTATTTTTTGAACTCCAGCCAAAACAAGCAGTTATAAATGATTATAACGAAGAGTTGATCAATGTTTATACGGTTATAAGGGACAACCACAATGAACTTATTGAGGATTTAAAGAAACATAAAAATACGTCAGAGTATTTTTATGAAATTCGCTCTATGGATAGGCAACCTCTTTTTAAAAATCTTACCACTATCGAGCGAGCATCACGAATTATATATCTCAATAAAACTTGCTATAATGGATTATATCGGGTTAATAATGCCGGGGAATTTAATTCTCCATTTGGAAAATATAAAAATCCAAATATTGTCAATGAGCCTGTGATTAAGGCGGTAAGTAAATATTTAAATTCTGGTCGGATTCAAATATCAAATGGTGATTATGAGGTAATTTTGAGAGATATACCAACAAACTCATTTGTGTATTTAGATCCTCCGTATCATCCTATTTCAGAGAGTTCTAATTTTACAGGATACGTGCAGGGTGGATGGAGTGAGAGGGATCAGCTTAGGCTAAGAGATGTTTGTAATAGATTAAATAGCAATGGCATAAAATTTCTCCTATCAAATTCTGCATCTAATTTCATAAAAGAAATTTATGCGGAATACAATATTCATGTAGTACAGGCAAGTCGTGCTATAAATTCAGATTCTTCTAAAAGAGGGCAAGTTGATGAATTTTTAATTAGCAATTATGAGTAAATCCAAAAATGACATAGCATGGGAGAAAATTTTTGAGAAGTATTGCATCTTGGACAAACTTGCCAATAATGAACGTATCTCAATTTCTTCAACAGAAATTAATCAGTTTAGAGAGGCTCGTTTAATGACAAAGTTTGACCATAGATCTCAACTTCCAAAATTGTTTATAGATCATAACTTATCAATATTACCTACATCCAGAGGTACGTATGAAATTGGAAAATTTAAAACTTTTTGTGATTTTAATAAAGATGATATAGAGATAACTCCTATTGACTTTCCAACTTTTTTGGAAAGTATAGATTATAAAGATATTACGAGTGAATCAATAGCTATAAATTGTGCTTTTGTATCTAAGATATTGCATGATTTTACAGGAGAGGAAAATCTGCTACCTACTGTCTCTGGTCGGATGAGTTCTTCAGTCTTTGATTTTACGATTAATTCAGGACAAAACATTTTAAAAATTAATGTTGATAATTCACAAATTGAAATAGACGGAGGGTATGAAGGAGATAGTTCTTTAAATTTGATTGAAGCCAAAAATTATATTTCTGATGATTTTCTGATTCGACAACTATATTATCCATATAGATTATGGAGTAATAAAATAGGGAAACGTGTTCGTCCGAT
Source organism: uncultured Faecalicoccus sp. (assembly GCA_902497095.1). Taxonomy (GTDB): domain Bacteria; phylum Bacillota_I; class Bacilli_A; order Erysipelotrichales; family Erysipelotrichaceae; genus Faecalicoccus. The sequence goes on along the minus strand of CABVDD010000080.1, from coordinate 1,404 downwards.
ATTCTTGACGTATTCAAATGGTATTTTCCATTTGAGAGAATATGAATTTGTTACACCTGAATTATATAATTCCATCCGATTAATACAACATAAAAAATATGCAGTTCAAGAAGGAGGAATTAATGTTGAGAATATACAGAATATTTTGGATAGTATTCAAGTTGTAAAAGAACCTGAGTTACCTTTCCCTCAGGCAGATAGCTTTGAACGAGTAATTAATCTTTGCGAGCTATTAAAACAAAAAGGATTTATTTGTAAAGATGATATTACGCAAAATTATGATTTTGATCACAGACAAACTGATTATTATTCAAATGCGGCAAAGTATTTAGGATTAGTGGAGGTTGTTCGTGAGAATCAACAAATAGGGTGCATTCTAACTCGTGATGGCTCTCGTATATTTAATCTGCCCATTATTGAACGGCAATTGGAATTTGTAAAACTTATATTGGCACATACGGCATTTCAAAACACCTTGAAACTGTATTTTGATAAAGGCAATGTTCCAACAAAGGGCGAGGTCGTTGAAATAATGAAAAGTGCAAAATTGTATAATATTGATTCTGAACAAACATATAAACGAAGGGCATCTACTGTTATATCTTGGATAAATTGGATATTAGAACTAATAGAGTAATAATTTAAAGAATAAGAATTATGGCTTGTGAAAAACAACATCGTTATGATCCTCAGTACAATAATTTACCTGTCGATCAAGGTGGGGCAGGAAGACATCGTTGTGCAGGATGTGCTTATGAGAAAGGGTATGAAGATGGACTAAATCGTAAAGAAAAATTAGATTTGGACTTGGATTCATTACCAGAGAGTCAAGCTGGAACAGTTAGGCATAAAAGCCCACATGCAGCTTATGCTGCTGGTTATTTAGCTGGAGTAGAAGATTCTTATAAGTAAATACCTCTGTTCCTTCGTTTCAAATAACATCCCCATACGATAAATATATATTGTATGGGGATGAGTAAATTAGAAAAATTGTATATTTGCACTTTATAAAGAGTTATTTGACAGCATCGCAACGCAAAACGCTGAAATTCGCACGGTTGCCAACTCGTTACCTCTATTTCTCAAATAATTCGCTAAAAGTTTATTCCTCAATTGGTTAAGTCAAACCGATAAAAATCTAAAATATATCCGTTCCGATCAACTGTATAACCTGTATATAACATACCTGTTGGGTCGATATATATTATAGGACTATTATTACAATATTCATACGGACTAATCGAATAATATTCCTCCGCCATCGGATCCACCACATGCCACCTGCCTAAAGCTGCATCATAGTATCTCGCTCCATAATCATACCAGTCCAACCCACCTTTACGATCCAACTCCTTGCCATTATACTTATAAGGCTGGACGCTCTGCCGGGAACTTGTTGACATC
>CABVDD010000079.1 GCA_902497095.1 uncultured Faecalicoccus sp. | reverse complement strand
CTATAGGATGGCAACTGCATTTTTTTCTTTTTGGGCAGCCCTTATTAAAATTTACCCAATTATATACTTTAATGTACTAATTTTAATTCTATCTATTTATATCTTATTTCAATGGGGAAATCTTTTAGGTTTCCCTATTTTTTTATGCCCGTTTTCAAGTGAATCAAAGAAATTTGTTAAAGAATCCTAAGTAGATAACACTTGAGATTGGATTTGGGTATAATTCGCCAAAGTAGTTTTCATAGTAGTAAAAACCAAGTGTTCCAAGTATCGTATTGGAAGCACTTGGTTAATGTTTAAATGAGCAATAATTACAGGATATATGTATATGATAATTATACCCAATTATTTTATTTAAGTGTCTAATTTTTAATCACTTATGTTTTATATGTTAGAATTTTTTATTATATTTATATAATAAAAAATTCTAACATGTCAATTGGAAACAGAAATAATCAATATTGTAGAAATAATAAAGAAGAATAAACAAATGCGAGAAATAAAGTCATTTATTGATTTGATGAAATCCTTTTATGATGAAAAATCATGCAGAGAATTTCTTGAAGATATTAAATGGCGTGGAGAACCGATTTGCCCACACTGTAATTGTCAAACGAAAGAGCATTATAAGTTAAAGTCTAATGGGGAATTTAAAGGACTATATAAATGTAAACGATGTAAGAAAAGATTTACGGTTACTATTGGTACAATGTTTGAAGGTAGTCATGTATCATTAAAGAAATGGTTCTATGCATTGTATATATTCTTAGCCCATAAGAAAGGAATAAGTAGCATACAATTATCTAAGGATATAGATGTAACACAGAAAACAGCTTGGTTCATGTTGGAACGGATAAGACATAATTTGAAAGACAAGCTTGTAATTCAATTTAATGATATGACACAAGTTGATGAAACCTATGTCGGTGGTAAGAATAAAGGTAGAGTAAAGAATGCACAAGGAAGAAGCCTTAAAGTAAAGACTCCTGTAGTAGGGCTATTATCTAATGGAATGGCATATACATCTGTTGTTCCAAATACCGGTGGAAAGGTTTTGAAAACGATAATCAATACTTTAGTCAAGGAAGGTTCTACCGTTATAACAGATGGATGGAAAGGTTATGCTGGAATATCGAAAAATTATATTCATAAAGTTGTTGAACATAGTACTGGTGAATATGTAAAAGACGGATTTCATACCAATAGTATTGAGGGATTTTGGTCACACTTGAAACGTGGAATATTAGGAATATATCATAAAGTAAGTCCAAAGCATTTGGATAAATACTGTGATGAATTTGCATTTAGATATAATACGAGAGGACTAACAGATGTTGAAAGATTTACTTATTTTACGATGTCAGCCTATAAAAGATTAAAGTATCAAAGTTTGATTTCCCCATAAGAATAGGTAAATTTGAATTGAAAATAGAAAAAAGAGCAGTTCACGAAGTAGCATTTTTGCTAAATAGTTCCTATATTTGCATTGTCCCAAGTGGACAGATATAGTTTAGGAAGCGTTTAGCTTATTCCTTGTCAATGAATCTGGACAATTCACCTGCACTGAGGAATATGAAAGAATGCTCCCTTTGGTTTGCATATATAGCACTGATGTGTTGATATACAGCCAAAGGCGTGAGCTGTTTTCATTTTTCAGTGCAGAGGTAGTCCAGAACCCATTGACGGAATTTGATAACAGTCCTCACGCTTTTTATTTTTAGTAATTCATCCTTTGAGGACGGGTGAAAAAAAACAAATTAAAATGAAAACATTTAGAATGATTGCAAGCTCGGTATTGCTGGTTATGTTATGTTTAAGTTTTACAGCGTGCGAGGATGAAGATGAACCAAACATTGATGGTGAAGAAATTATAAATCCTGGACGTGTGTTTACTAATGGACTCCCTAAATCTGCGGAAGGTGCAACTATGACATATAATGAGAAGGGGCTGTTAACGAAATTATTAACAAATGAAGGACTAGAAATCACTTTTGAATATGATAATAAAACAAGAGCGGTTAATCAATCAAGTGATGTAAGAATGAAGGTCGTGGAAGAAGATGGTGAAATATTCATATTTGATATGCAAATAAATGATAATGGTTTTGTGACACATTGTACAGAAACAGAGGAAGACGGAGATATTGAAACATGGGATTTTAAATATACCGCAGAAGGTAATTTGAATTATATGAAGCGTTCAGAAGGTGGAAATGAAGTTACTAAAATTATTTATCAAAATGGAAATATAATTCGTACAGAAACAATATCAGAAGATGATAATACAGACGGATATTCATGTGATGTGAAATATACATCAGAAGAGAATGTTTCGCTAATAGCAAATAAAGGCTGTATTATGTTATTCGACCAAACTTTTGGGGTGGATATGGATGAAATGAAATATGCATATTATGCAGGATTACTCGGAAAGGCGACTAAAGACCTTCCAATTGAAATAACTGATAAATACTCTGATAACGGCGAAGTTTATATTAGTAAGTTTAATTGGACTTTTAATCAGAGTGGACTTCCAACAGAATTAGATGTAACAAATGATAGGGGATATACTGATAAAATAGTATTCCAGTGGTAATCTAATATACATTCCCCTTGTCTAAAGTTATGACAAGGGGATTTTTATATCTGAATTATACGTATGTTCTTTGTTTTATACATATTATAAATCAATACTAAAATATAGATTTATATGTATAAAGAAAGTTCCCTAATATTTCTGCCCCCATTTAATTTAGTGACGAAAACCACCCATAGTGTTGAATTGTTTTTGAGAAAGGAGGTATAATATGGCATGGAATGATTTGGCATCAAATGAATGTCCTACAAAAGCTGATATAGAAGGTGTATTTGCCCGATTTGTATCAGGTATGATTATAGCCTTTAAAGGTAGTTCTATACCAAGTGGATGGGCATTATGTGATGGGTCAAATGGTACACCCAATTTGATTGGAAAGTTTATACGTGGTGGAAGTACATTTACTGTTGGTGATACTGGTGGTAAAGATAATGTAACATTGACTTCAAGTAACCTGCCCTCGCATAGTCATAGTGCTGGTAGTTTGTATACGAACTCTGCTGGAAGTCATACCCATAATTGTTATCAACCAAGAGCAGGTAAGTCAGATAATGCTAATGACCGTACAGTTATGGAATTTTCTGATTATAAAGCAACATCTAGTGCCGGTAGTCATAGTCATAGTTTATATGGTAGTACAGGAAGTACTGGTAGTGGTAGTTCATTTAGTATATTGCCGTCATATTATACTTTGGTTTATATAATGAAATTGTGATATAAGATAGTATAAGTTGAATATAGAGGGGGAGTAAATTAAACTGTGTCATTGTTTTGTTTTTTCTTTTGGCCAGTAAA
>CABVDD010000078.1 GCA_902497095.1 uncultured Faecalicoccus sp. | reverse complement strand
AGCCCCCTACGCTCCACCAATAGTAAATAAAGCCTTTAAATAAAGGCTTTTTTTATTTTTTCTATTTAGAATATACTGTTTATATACTGTTTTTTTAATTTTCATCTTCAATAGCATTTAAAACTTCATCTCCATCAACATCTAATAAGTGTCCGTATCTGTCCAAAGTTATAGAAATAGACGTATGCCCTAATCGCTTAGATATTTTGTAAATGTTCACTCCTTTTTCAATTAAGTAAGAGGCATGAGAGTGCCTAAAGTCATGTATCCTTACATAAGGAAGTTCAGCGTTCTGTATGGCTTTGTTCTTGATTCTTTCTATTGTTGTATAGGCTAATTGTTTAGGACCGCCAAAGATAAACCATTCATTAGAAAAATCAGGATATTGTGACCATTTATATTTCATAGATCGAATGATATCTAATGTTTTTTTATCAATAGGTATTTTTCTTTTAGATCCATTCGTTTTTAATGGTTTCCATCCTTTATCAAACTGCATATGTAAATCTATTATGTTTTCTTTGATATCTTTAAACCTTAATGAGTTGGCTTCGTTTAATCTCATACCGGTCCAAAACAAAACAAAGAATAAAGCTTTTTGCGAATCGTACTTATCCGGTATAGCATTTAAAAATATTTTAAATTGTTCTGGAGTATATACATTAAATTCCTTTAATTGTTCTTTGACCGTCTTTTTAAATTTAGGGAATAGCGTTACCGGATTAGACTGTAGATTATAGTATAACTGAGCGTGATTGAATATGCTTCTAAGAATGGATCGTATATCGTTTTTACGTGCCGTAGAAAGCTTTTTAAACACATCCTGAGCGAAAATATCCTGTATCATAGGCAAAGTTATATCGTGAATATTTTTTACGTATAACGGTTTAAAATACGTATCTAAAACAAAAAGCTTATCTTTTAATGTTTTTGAAGTGTTCTTGTTTTTGCAGAAATCTATATATTCTAGCGCAGCATCTTTAAATTTGATTGATGAAGAAACTGTTTTATTTTGTGTGACAAATATTGCTTCTTCACGTTTAGCTTCTTTAGAAGTATCGAACCATTTTGAATGTTTTCTTTTTAAATTACCCAATAAGTCATGGTAGTAAACAGAATAGGCATATTGTTTTTTTCCTTTGTATTTTCTAGTTACTATCATAGTACCCATCCTTTCTTTGTTTTTCGTGCGAGAATCGTGAGAAATATTACGTTTTTTCTCACGATTTATGGTAAAATGGGTACAGAAAAAGAGTGCGAAACTTTTTCTGTATCGGTGTATTGCGAGTACACCTTATATCCGACACTTTGCGAGGGTGTCGGTTTTTTTATTATTCTAAAGAAATATAACAACGTTTTAGAGTTAAATACTGTCCATCTTCTACAGTAATATACATATTGTTTTCAAATACATTATTTAGAATTCTAGAATTTCCTGTTGAATCAGAAGATAAATCAAGATAAGCTGATTCTCCTTCTTCTGCTATTACGTTATATTCACCGGCCGGAATATCTACACCGACTTTATACATTCCTTCTCCCCAGTATGTTCTTGGTTGATTTTCAGTTGTTGTATCCGCTGTATCCTGATCATCTTGTATGCAGTATGTTTCGTTCAAATGTTTGTAATCATCTGATCGTTGATATTCTTCATTATCTTTGTATTCTGAAACACCTATATTAGCTAAATATGATACATTAGAATCTGAATTAGCAATTAAATCCATGTGTAACAAATAATAATTTTCGACATATGCTCCAAATGCAGCGGTATCAGTAGTACAATTAGTGAACATATCACTTGCACCATCAACTAAACTTTGGAAATCTGTTTCATTATCTTCAAAACATCCAAGAATTAAGCCCATACCTGTGTTTACTTCATCAATGGCTTTCTCATAATCTGCACTAGAAGATATTCCTATTGCGTTTACCATACCATCATCATTAAGAAAAGCTGCTATAAATGTATCGTCATTTAAATATAAAGACTTCGTTGTATCAACGTGAGTATCTTCAAAGTGAGATTCTTCATATCCTTCAAAATTTTCTATAAATGATGGATTTAAAATATCTTCTAACTCTTCTATGTTCACTCCTAAATTGGTGTGGTCATCATTTATTTTTAAAACAGGACTAGTATTTTCGGTTTTATTAGAAGAACAACCGCATAACAAAGTCAAAGATAGAATTGTTAGTATAATCTTTTTCATAATCTATCTCCTAGTATTTCTTAAAAGTAGCTATTAACTTTCCGATGATTCTAAAGCACTGTGATTCATCCGCTAAATCTATTTCGATTGGTGGATATTTATCGTTTGCGCTTTCAAGGATAATCAAACCATTGTTTAACTGTCTAAAAATCTTGCAAACATAATCATCTCCAATACAGAAAGAACCGATGTCACCATTTGAGAGCACGTTTGTTTTCTCAAAAACCAATACATCTCCATCATTGATTGATTTACCAATCATGGAATCTCCACTAGCTACGTTTGCGAAATACTCACGTCCTTTCTTTATATATCTATCTGGAATGGCTATATAATCTTCGATGTAATCATCTATAAATAAACCATTTCCGCAACAAATTTGGGAGTAGGTAGCTATCTGATGTATATTTCCTAAAGAATGAAATTTAGATTCAGTTTCTTCCCAATCCATCAAATAAGCAACACTCACATTTAAAGCGGTTGCTAATCTATATATAATCTTTTGAGATATTGGTCTTCCCATTTCTATCTTATTTATAGAAACTCTTGAACTATATCCCATTTTCTTAGCTAGTTCTTCTTGAGTTAAACCTAATTCTAATCTTCTTTGTTTAACTTTATCACCAAGTTTCATTAGATGTATTCCTCCTAATCTAAGTATATTCTTTTTGTAATCATAAGTAAACAAAAATATTAAATTTATGTTGACAAATAAGATTACACAAATTATACTTAAGTTGTAATCAAAAATGATTACAATGAGAAAGGGGCGAATAAATGACAAATGTTGAAATGTTAGATTCCAAAATTAAGGAAAGTGGTCTTACAATTACATTCATTGCTGCTAAATTAGGTATCTCTCGCCAAACATTCTATAAAAAGAAAAATGGTGATTGGCCATTTAATCAGTATGAAATAGAAAAACTGTGTAATGTATTGAATATCACTTCTTTAAAAGACAAAGAATCTATTTTTTTTAGTCATTAAGTAATCAAAAATGATTACAAAACTAGAAAGGAGAGGGTATGAACTTATTAAACAAAGCCTATGTCAATCTATCTGAAATATCAAGAGATATCGGATTGGATAGGAAAACGTTAAGAAAACAACTTCAAGAGATGAACATTAGAAGATATGACATTGGATATCGTTCGTCAGAAATCATTAAAAAATTTAATCTGAAAGATTGGATTGAATTAAAGATGAAAATCGAAAATAAAAAAGCGCCTCCTGCCGACCAA
>CABVDD010000077.1 GCA_902497095.1 uncultured Faecalicoccus sp. | reverse complement strand
GGGGTAGCGGGATTCGAACCCACGACCCCCTGCTCCCAAAGCAGGTGCGCTAACCTTATTAATGTCATTGTAAAATAACTGGTATTAAGTCGATTAGCTTATATCTACTTTTCGCTTAAATGAAGCGGTTTAACTCTTGGTTTAACTTAGAGGCAAAACAAGAAGTGTTTGACAATAATTTAATAATCTCTTTTGCAGAATAAACCTGCATTGCAAAAATAGCAATTATAAAATGAAGTTTCAAATATCTATATAGTTATTCAAAGTAAAGCATAGTACTTTTTTGAATTGGGGTCTATAAAACTAACTTTCACTAAAAAAGGTACTAAAGGAAAACAGATTTCCAATAATACCTTATTCTGAATAATAGTTGATAGTTTAAAAGTTACTACGTATAATTATTCTTCTACTATATTTTTAAAATCTCCCCATATTGGTGCTGCCCAATATTTAGTTGCACAACCTTTAGGAACGTATAAAGTAGCATTAAAATTAGCAAATGGAGACGAATTACCAACAGTAGGTGGATTTTCTCCAAGCATATGAATTTCTTGTAATTGAGGACAACTAAAAGCACCCCAACCTATTTGGATTACACTTGCTGGAATATAAATAGATTTAATTGGGCAATCAGAGAAAGCCCAATTATCTATATGAGTTAGTGAATTACCTTCAAAAGTTATTGTTTTTAGAGATGTACAGTAATTGAAAGCAGAAGCTCCAATATAACTAATTTTAGAGGGTATTTGGATAGTTTCTAATTGAATGCAATTTCTAAAAGCGTCCCAACCAATGCTTCGAGTATATTTAGGCAATATAATATTTTTTATTAAAGTGTTACCAAACATACTTTTGTCTATTTCTTCATCCGTTCCATAACTTTTGTCTATTAAAGTATTATATAGGTCAACAGCGATGATTTTACCTTTACCACCTTTCGATTTTAATAGTAAATCATTGATAAATGATATATCATTACTATTCAATCTGCCCGAAACCGTTAAAGAGGTAATTTGATATTTCTCACTTTCATCAATTAATGAAAACAATGTTCCTGCCGTTTGTACTTCAACACTTTTAGATGCAGATTTATTGGTCTGAGTAATAGAAAGTTCCTGAATTAAATCGGAATTTTTATCCTTAATTAAAACTACACCAGTTCGGGGAGTTTCTGTTTCTGAAACACTTATATATAACTTTTGGACTTTAGCTTGTGCATTTTCAATCTTATCCAATTTTATCCAACTATATGTTTTATCAATTACAACCTCATATTCTGTATTTGTGGTAAGTAGGAATATGGCATTTCCACCTTCTTTCGGGAATGTCTCTTGCAGCTTATCTAATTCAATCAAACTTTTAGGAAGTTGCAAGATATGCAAAGAAGGAGCTAATGATTCGGTTACTATTCCATTTTTGGGTATAATGTATATATCACACTCTCGTTTATCATAGTTGAGATTAGGAGCAATGGTGAATTCAATATTGTTAGTTGAAATAGCTTTAGTTCTGTTTGAAAATTTAACCCAATCTTGATGCTCTGTTGGAATTTGTACATCATAGTCAATATTACTTGTAACTTCAATCTGATAATTTCCTCCGTTACTGTTAGATTTTATTAAGTCTGTTGATAATGAAATTACGTCATTTTGTTTCTGTTTTATTGTGAATGATTTGGATATATCACCAGTGGTTATTGTTATAGTCGCACTTCTTTCTTCTCCGCTTGTATTTTGAGCAATCATTAAACGAACATTTGTGAATGTAGACATCGACATATCGTTTGTTATATCCATTGAAGCAGGATGATATTCGCACCAATCTTTTTGGCTATCATTATAGTTGATTGTAGAAGTCCAACTTTTGTTGGCTGTTACTGTGATTTCAAAATAGCATTGAAATGGAGAAGCTATGATACCTTCTGATAAAAAATTCTCTGCTTGTTGGCAGTCTATTTCCAATAATGTAGGAATTTCTTCTTCAGAACTACAAGACCCCAACTCTGCGCATACAGCAATCAATAATGAAGCTGTCAATAATCTAAATATTTTCATATCAAGTTAGCTATTAAATTAGGAATTATGAATATTGTTTTCTTTAATTCGTTTTATGATTCTGTCTTTAATCGGGTCAAGAATAAAAAAGCCAATAAAAAGAAATAAGGTTACTCCAGTGAAAGCAAAAACGACAATAATTTCTGTATTTTTTGTCCAACTGGAATAACTAAATTCATCAGAAAACAAATACCACACAATTAGAATAATGGGGGTAAGAAACATCTGTATCCATGCAATAGAAAGAACTGTTTGATAAAGCTTACTTTCTCTTAGAGCTTCTTCTATTAAAGCCTCTTCCGCTTCTTGTATTCTCTGTTGTTCTTGTCGCTCACGTGCAACAATTTTATCATGGGCACGTTGTGCTAATAGTTGTTTTTCCTTTTCAAGTTCAAGTTGTTTTCTTCTGATAAAGTACTTCTCAATATCTGATAAACTTTTGGGAGCGAATGTATCTCTTTGCAATTCATCAATCATAAAAGAATATTGATTTGTTCCGTCTAACTGCAAAGCAAAAATTATATCATCAACAAACGCAGGATGCAACATATACGAAGCACTCTTTGTGCTGATTAAAATAGATTGGTTTACTGGAATATATTTCCATGTAGCATTAGTTACTTCTCCACTTACAGAGATTATCAGACTACCGTCATGCTGAAATAAGTATATCTCTTTGCAACCGGAGTCATTAAAAACAGACCACGATTTAGAGCAAAGAATGGCTTCTACATCTAAACTCTCGCTAAATTTCTTATATCTATTAAGAATATCCAGTAAGTAGGTTTTCATATTTGCACCTTTATGCTCACCTGCTCCCTACAATGAGCCATAAATAAAAAAGATGTGGGAACACTATTTGCTTTATCCTTGTAACTGGCTCTCGCATTGCCTTTGCTGTGAATAAAACAATAGCGACCCACACCAAAGGGCATATAGAAACCTTACAAACATAAGGTAGGTATATATCCAAGTGTGGGTGCTACTGCTATCATCTTCACAGCGTTTCAAATTTGCGAGATTTGTTACAAGAAGATAATTTCAATAACACCTTTCGTTAAATATGTCCTTCCAACTCCCTATCTCATTAGTTCATTGGAATTGGTGCAAAGATAACGAAAGGTTTTAAATCATTAGGTATGAAGTGTGGATTAATAGTAAATTCTATGCTCTCAAACATAGTCTGAATGGGATATTTAATAAGAGTTGAGATAGTTATAAACTCTGTAAACTTATGGAATTGACTTACTTCTATAAGGCTGAAATGCCAAACCTAAAGAATCAGACTTTAGATGTATCTAAGCTCAATATTCTATTGATTTGGGACAGAACCGTTCAGACCACTATAAAGATGTATCTTAATAATCCTGTCCCAATCAATTAGAAGCTCAAACAGTCATAAGTCTGTAAGATTTCTTCCTGCCTTAATCCCAAGTATCTTTTAGTAATGGCAACAGAACTATGGTTGAACAGTTCCATCA
>CABVDD010000076.1 GCA_902497095.1 uncultured Faecalicoccus sp. | reverse complement strand
CAGTTATATTTTTGTTTAAATCTTTAGTCAGGTTGCCGTTTTCATCATATTCATATTCGGTTGACAAGTCAACACCGTCCTTGAACTCGAAGCCGTTATTGAAGGCAGAAGTGCCTGAACGGTCTGCCACCTTCTTTAACCGGTTACCGACATAACTCAAAGAAAGATCATCAATCACATCATAACCCGTCGATGAAGTCTGCCCGTAGCGCTTCAGACCCAAGATATTACCCATTTTATCATAACCCGTCACCTGCTCATTAAAACGGTTAGTATTTACAGAAAGAGTTGCTCATTAATTGCCTCCTCTTCATTCAAAACAGTGATCAGAAGCCTCAACTTCGCCAGACTTACCACAAAACAAAAAAGTAATATGATGAGCTTTCGTTAAACCTAACAATACAAAATAGTCTTACTCCGACATATAAATTTAAGTTTATTCAATTTATATCAAATTTTATTCTCATAAGAATCAAAATAAAAATCCTAATATAGAACAACTAGATCCTAATAAATCTATATTAATATAAGATAATAAGAATTACCCTAGCTCAGGTTTGTTTTAGTCGACTTCCGCTAGAGTAATTCAGCAACAAATAACAGAATAAAACAATCAGCACCCCTTATATAAAATTAATGTAAGGATAATAAGAACTATTTCGATAATCCAAATAGTTTTCAGCTTATAACAAGGAATACTAAAACGATCGACCAACAGAACAAAAATCATTATTAATATAAATCCTATAATAAAGTAAAAACTAAATGCTGTCCAATGCCTACGTATATTCACTATAAAAGCTATAATTGATATAGGAAATATCAATAATATAGGCGTCAACTTTATTCTTTTCATTTGTATATTATTTCTTTATTATTCGACCATTCGGGTTTAGTTGAATAATCAACTTAAATGCAACACTAGGCACAATAGATCTAGAAACTGGACCATGCATCACCAACGATGATTTTTTCATAAAGTAATTAGTCTGTGGCATTCTAAATGTCGCATATTTTTGTAGATGAGTTCGTATACCCGCAACTTCAATAGCCCTCTGTACTGCTGTGGCACAATTATTAGACATAAGGCTATACTCTTCATTATTACTAATTTTCAGGAAAGCATCGCGAATAGCATTATCTTGATCCTTGTTAGTTGGAATCATATATCCCTCGGAAAAGCCATAGGAATTTACATTCATATCATCAGCATCTCCAGAAGAATTGTATTTACTTTTAAGAAATTCTTCGGGTGTATCAAATTCTCCAATGGCTATATCATCAAATTTACGGCCTCCTGAAAATTTTCCAGAAATATACACATTGTTTCCATTAATAGAAAAATACTGCCATTTATCATTTGTATTTTGAATCAATAATGCCATATGCTGTTTATCTCCATATCCATAATTCAGAATAGTAATACTATCCCCATTTATATCAATATTATTTACATTATTATTACCACAATAATTATACGGATTCAAATCATAATATTCCTCCGCCATCGGATCCACCACATGCCACCTGCCTAAAGCTGCATCATAGTATCTCGCTCCATAATCATACCAGTCCAACCCACCTTTACGATCCAACTCCTTGCCATTATACTTATAAGGCTGGACGCTCTGCCGGGAACTTGTTGACATCAATCCGCCGAAAGCATAATAATCGTTCACTTCCTCAACCGTTCCCTCCTCATCTACAACCACACGATTATTACCCTGATGATCTTTCAAATAATAATGATACTTATTATCATTCAGAGTGATATAATCTACTCTGTCAAGAGTTTTACAGCAACACCATTTTCATAGATCACATTACCACAATAGTCAATACTGGTAGCAGTACTTCCAACCTTATACGAAGTACGGTATTTTACACTGTTGGAATCATACAGATTAAGAATGTGTTCCCATTATCAAATATAACGAAGATAGGCAAATTTAAGTAATTATATTCGATTTCTTTTATCTTTTTGTTTAAATCTTTGGTCAGATTACCGTTTTTATCATATTCTATTACTTCATAAGCACTATCTGTAAACTCAAAGCCATTATTAAAGAAGCTAAGGCAGTGTCAGTTACCAGTATAAAATAAAGAGATTGTCGATCAGATTAGGTACCCTCCATACCATCCGTATAATAAAAAGACTACCCTAACATAAGCCTTATACTTTATGTTAGGGTAGGAAGGTTACTCAAGTATCAATTTTATGTAGATAAAACAAAACTAATTCTATATATTCTTATAACATATTACATGTAATACCTTTTAGATTTCTACACAAAATAGGGCATAGAGATCTAAAACGATTCAAATATATAAGTGAACAACTTTATATTAAGACAATCATAAATAAGTCTTTATTCTATCTCAAAATCACCCGACTCTGTTTTAACAAATCCTTTTTCCCAATGAATATTCCCTAATATTACTTTAGTTATTACAAAGTTAGACCGAGGATACAAATTATACCCAGGCTTATTGATTAGTTTATCTATACAACTTTCAGCTAAGTTATATGAAGAGAAAGTTCCAATATTACTTTCTAAAAAATGTCCATTTATAGAATGAAAATGATCTAAGCGATAAAATGCAACCATAGTTATTACTTTTTATTTTTTATATTACTCAAACAAAAACAAATCCATCTTCACCATCAATCATATCTATATAAGTCTTACAGACCCAAAAACATTTTTGGGAGTACTGTTTAAAGCCCGGTTTATTTCTCAAAGATTTGATTACTAGCCAAGCTTCTTTTGGCGAGTGAAATATGCCTATAAATTTGATTACATCATCCTGATTCTCATTTTCATACACATGATAAAGCTCATAATATTTTTCCATCTTATACAATTTATATTTTCATTCAAAGTTTCTATCTCCATATTTCTTTATTTTATTGTAATCAGATCCTGGTCCTGTTTTGTACTTAGCATCTTTTCCGAATCTCTTCTCCAACAATCTTTTTGCAAAATCTTTTCCATTCTCATTTTTATACGGTTTTTCCCCTTTAACCCAATCAGGGACATCATTGGCTTTTTCCTTGCCAGAGCCAGATTTTGCTTTTTTGTACTCTGATGTTTTTTGAGCTGCATCTCTATCACTGCTACTATTTTCATTAACCCTCCCTTTTCTAGAGAATAACTTCATAGCCCCGCTCGTAGCCATAAGTGATCCGTGAGTAACATCCACCACTCCTTTTGTTGAAACAGCCAAGGACACTCCGCCAGTTTCCGGACTTCCCAATAAACCGGCGGCAACTTCCCCGGAACCTCTTATTACTTCTGCACCACCTATAAAAAGGCTAATCACATCACCAACATCCTGACCTACGTTATAAGCACCTACACTGCTATATATTCCCGTTTCACGTAAAGAAGTACTTCCTAACAGTATATTATCCGTTACAGCACGTACTGCTCCATTAGCAAAACTTAGAGTGGTATTTAAAGCATTGTTTAAACCATTCCTAATACCTCTCCAAGTAGGCCACATACCGTTAGGGTCAACCAAGAGAATAGGATTATTTGCACAGTATAAATATGGACTCACACCATAATACTTCTCACTCATCGGATCCACCACATGCCACCTGCCTAAAGCTGCATCATAGTATCTCGCTCCATAATCATACCAGTCCAACCCACCTTTACGATCCAACTCCTTGCCATTATACTTATAAGGCTGGACGCTCTGCCGGGAACTTGTTGACATC
>CABVDD010000075.1 GCA_902497095.1 uncultured Faecalicoccus sp. | reverse complement strand
ATCACCCTTCATCAGCGTGAGTTAGATAAACTGAAAATATAAAAAAGTCTATGTTGGAAAAAATGTTTTTGTAAGAAAAATGTAAATTTTGATGTGATGGGTTCTAAAAATTTTAAAAAATCAATTTTTGATTAGTTCAGATTAAATTTTTATTGATGAATAATTAGTATTTGTGGAAATCTGTATTAAATAATAAGATTTTTTAAGCAAATAACTTGGGAACAGCGTAAGCTCGGTGATATGATGAATGTCACATCTGTTAAGCGCATCCATCAATCAGACTGGACAGACAGTGGAGTAAGGTTCCTTAGAGCAAGAGATATTGTTGCTGCTGCAAAGAATGAAGAGCCGGATGACTATCTCTATATTTCAAAAGAGAAGTACGAAGAATATAGTGCATTGTCGGGAAAAGTCGGTGTTTCAGATTTGCTTGTGACGGGTGTTGGTACTATCGGAGTGGCTTATTTAGTGAGAAATTTGGAGCCTTTGTATTTCAAAGACGGTAATATTATATGGTTCCAAAACTCAGATAAAATAGATGGTAAGTTCCTCTTTTATTCGTTCTCGGCGGAGCAGATTCAAGGCTTCATAAATGAATCAGCTGGTATCGGTACTGTTGGAACTTATACCATTGAAAGTGGGAAAAAGACTCCCATTTCGCTTCCCAATCAGATGGAACAAGCAAAAGTTGGAGAGTTTTTTCAGCAGTTCGACAACCTTATCACCCTTCATCAGCGTTTGTATTTTTGGTGTAAATTACGTTTAATTATAAGATTTTTATAAGGAAGGAACATACAAATGATATTTAATAAAGAATCAGACTTTGAAGATGCCTTAATTAAAATATTATGTAAATATGGTTGGGAAAATAAAGTTTTAAAACATCCAACTGAAGATGAGTTAATTCAAAATTGGGCTGATATTTTATATGAAAATAATAGAGATATAGATCGACTAAATGATTATCCATTGACCAGAACGGAAATGGATCAAATAATAGATCAAATTAAAACACTGAGAACCCCATTAAAATTAAATGGATTTATAAATGGAAAAACTGTTTCTATAAAACGTGATAATCAAGATGATAAGATGCATTTTGGAAAAGAGATTAGTTTGAAAATATATGATCGAAATGAAATTGCTGCTGGATCTTCTAGATATCAGATTGCACAACAGCCTATATACAAGGCAAAGAATTCATTAGCAAATGATCGGCGCGGAGATTTGACTTTACTGATTAATGGAATGCCTGTTATTCATATAGAATTGAAAAAGAGTGGAGTTTCAGTTAAACAGGCTCAAATTCAGATTGAAAAATATGCTCATGAGGGTGTTTTTACAGGAATATATTCATTAGTACAAATTTTTGTGGCTATGAATCCAGATGAAACAACTTATTATGCTAATCCTGGACCAGATGGAAAATTTAATCCTTGTTATTATTTTCATTGGGCTGATTTTAATAATGAAAGAATTGATCAATGGGATAAAGTCGGTGCTTCTTTATTAAGTATTCCAATGGCACATGAGATGATTGGCTTTTATACAGTAGCTGATGATTCTGATGGTATATTAAAAGTCATGCGCAGTTATCAATATTACGCAGCTAGTAAAATCTCTGATAAGGTCGCAAAAAACAAATGGCAAGACAAGAATCAATTGGGTGGCTATATCTGGCATACAACGGGTTCTGGGAAAACCTTGACTAGCTTTAAGTCTGCTCAACTCATCGCATCATCAAAAGATGCAGATAAAGTTATTTTCTTAATGGATAGAATTGAGTTGGGAACGCAATCTTTAAAAGAATATCGTGCTTTTGCTGATAATGCTGATGATATACAAGATACTGAAGATACACATGTGTTAGTTTCAAAAATCAAAAGTGAAGATCCAGCCAATACTTTAATAGTTACATCTATTCAAAAAATGAGTAATATAGGAAAAGAAAATGATGGATTGAAGCAATCTGATTTGGATAAAATGACTTCAAAAAGAATTGTATTTATCATTGATGAATGTCATAGATCTACTTTTGGCGATATGTTAATAACAATTAAAGATACTTTCCCCAATGCATTATTTTTTGGATTCACAGGCACGCCAATTCAAGATGAAAATCAAAAGAAAATGAACACAACCTCTGATATATTTGGTGAAGAATTACATAGATATAGTATTGCTGATGGAATTCGAGATGGAAATGTTCTTGGTTTTGATCCATATAAAGTAATGACATATAAGGACAATGAATTGCGCGAGGCAGTAGCTTTAGTGAAAGCTAAGGCAAATAATAGAAATGAAGCTTTATCAGATCCTGAAAAGAAAAAAATGTATTTAAAGTATATGGATAAATCTAAAATTTCAATGATAACTAAAATTGATGATTTTGGAAATAAAATACTGGGTATTGAAGATTATATTCCAAATGCTCAATATCAAACAGATGAGCATACGAATGCGGTTGTAGAAGATATCATAAATGGGTGGGACATTATTAGTCAAAATAGTAAATTTCATGCAATATTTGCTACAAGTAGCATTCCTGAAGCAATAAATTATTATAAATTATTTAAATCAAAAACATCAAAATTAAAAGTAACGTGCCTTGTTGATGAACATATCGACAATAGAGAAGGATATAAAGTTAAAGAAGAAGGAGTTCTTGAAATTATTAAAGATTATAATAATCTTTACAAACAAGAATTTAATATTGCTTCATTCCCTAAAATGAAGAAAGATATTGCTTCACGTCTTGCACATAAGAAGCCATATGAAAGAATTGAATTGGAACCAAAAAAACAGATAGATATTTTAATTGTAGTAAATCAAATGCTTACTGGATTTGATTCTAAATGGATTAATACTTTGTATATTGACAAAATGATTGAATATGAAAACATTATTCAAGCTTTTTCAAGAACAAATCGACTATTTGGTCCTGATAAACCATTTGGTGTAATTCGTTATTATAGACGTCCTCATACAATGGAAGAAAATATAAAAAAAGCCATTCAATTATATTCAGGAGATAAACCGTACGGATTATTTGCTGAAAAATTAAATGACAATTTAAAAAATATGAATTCTATATTTGATCAAATAAGTAATTTATTTGAATCTGCAGGTATACAGAATTTTGAAAAATTACCAAAACAAAAAGAAGACAAAAGTAAATTTGCACAATTATTTAATATTTTTAATAAATATCTTGAAGCAGCAAAAATTCAAAGAATGACTTGGGATAAAAAAAAATATGAATTTGATTTAGAAAATGGTGAAAAAGAAGTTATCACAAGAGAAATTGACGAAAAAACATATTTGATTCTAGTACAGAGATATAAAGAATTACAAGGTGGAGGTTCTGGAGGATCAGATTCAATTCCGTTTGATGTAGAGACTTATATTACAGAAATTGATACAGGATTAATTGATTCTGATTATATGAATTCTAAATTCAATAAATACTTAAAGGCTCTTGCTCAACCAGATGTTTCTAAAGAAGAAGTAGCTAAAATTAAAGATGAGTTGCATAAAACTTTTGCTACATTATCAGTGGAAGAACAAAAATATGCAAACTTAATTTTACATGATATTGATTCAGGTGATTTTAAATTAAATGTAAATGAAAAATCATTTAGAGATTGTATTACAGAATATATATTTAATGCAAAAAATGATCAAATACACAAGTTATCTATGGCTTTAGGATTAAATGAAGCATTGCTTAGAGAAGCTGTTGCTTTAAAGTTGAATGAATCAAATTTAAATGAATTTGGAAGATTTGATAAGGTAGTTGAAACAGTTGATAAAACAAAAGCAAAGCTATTTTTTGAAAAAAAAGAAGGGATAAAATTGCTTCCGCCAAAAGTTAATATTAGAATCAATAAATATTTAAAAGAATTTATATTACAAGGTGGATTTGATGTTGAATAATTCATTGAGGGAGAGTTACATTTAGCAACTCTCTCTTTTTGCTTGGGAACAGCGTAAGTT
>CABVDD010000074.1 GCA_902497095.1 uncultured Faecalicoccus sp. | reverse complement strand
ATTTCCACTTTTCTAAATTTCTTTCCAGGTGTGGAATTTACTTTTTCACTTCACGTCATATTGCTTACTGTATATTTTACCGTTTGTCGCGTCTACTAATGTTTGCATGGTTAAATTATCCGCTTTGGCTAAATCATAGATTTTGCTCATTGCTTCTAAGAAATCTTTTTCGGATTCATACTGCATAGCCAAATTACGTAATCGATCAATACTCATAATACTTTTTCTTTTTCATCCTTTCTATACATTCGTTGGCGCGTTTTGTAAATCCATCTTCACCTTTGGTATGACAAGCTTTGTAAAAATCAGACATGTCTTTTAAAAATTGTTCTTTGTTGTCATAGTCCCAAATTAGACCTTTAAAAATTTGAATACTCATACACAAATGATATAGAAAAGAAGAATGACTGTAAAGGAAGATGCAAAATAAAAATGAGCCGATGCTCATTTTTATCATAATTGAATTAGAAAAGTATTACGCTTTAACTGTTTTTGAAATCATCCAAATAGATTTTGTAAATTCTTTGATGAAATCATCCATTAAAACAGATACGACATAAACATTATTTTCATCCGCTTCTTTTTTAATATCTTTGACTTCCTGAAGCAGATATTCAAAGTCATTTAAAACACTCTTGTAGATTTCTTTAGAAGATATAGCTTTTTCACTTGCTTCTTCAATCTTAGTCTGATTTAAAAATGATTTCATAGATCCAAGAGGTTTTCCTTCGATCATAAGAATAGTTTCTGCGATTTCATCAACACCATCATTGATATGATCATATAGTTCTTCTAATTTTGCGTGAGCAGTAAAGAAGTCTTTTCCTTCTACATACCAATGAAAGTTTTGAAGCTTATGATAAACCGCCACAAAATCGGCAAGCAATTGATTTAATGATTTTTCCATAATATATTACCTCCTTGGTTAGTTATCTCTAACCTTGACTAAAGTATAATAGGTATTACATAGAATATCTATTTAAATGCTCAGGAATTATAAATTTTTTTTGAAAAAATGAATAGAAATAATGGATAAATAATTGCGAAAAACTTCACAACGTTTTTCGTGCAATGTAGACTCGTTTGTTTTATACTAGACACGAAAGAGGTTGTGAAAAATGATAATTAATGAACTAGAAGGAAAAGTTAAAGGAAAAGGAATTCGTATTGTCTTTACAGAAGGTTGGGATCCACGTGTACAAAAAGCCGTGATTGATTTGCAGGCTAACGATGTCGTACATCCTATTTTATTGGGATCACCTGAAGAAATTCAGAAGTGTTCTGAAGAAAATGGATTAGATGTATCAAATATTGAGCAGATCGATCCGCTGCACTATGATCGTATTGAAGAAATGGCAGTGAAAATGGTTGAATTGCGTCGTGGTAAAATGGATCTGGAACAATGTCGTAAGGCATTGCAGTCTTCCAATTACTTTGGAACTATGTTAGTACAAATGGGAATTGCCGATGGATTATTAGGAGGCGCTACATATTCAACTGCGGATACGATTCGTCCGGCTTTACAGTTAGTAAAAACAGCGCCGGGACAACCATTAGTCAGTTCTTGTTTCTTGTTGGTAAAAGGTTCAGAACAATATATTATGGGAGATTGTTCTATCAACATTAATCCAACACCAGATGAATTAGTAGAAATTACGGTACAGACGGCTCATACAGCTCGTCAGTTTGGTATTGAACCAAAAGTGGCTCTGTTGTCTTATTCCAGCATGGGAAGTGCTAAGGGAGAATGCGTTGCCAAGATGGCTGAAGCTGCTACTCGTTTAAAACGTATGCCTATTGATTTTGAAGTAGATGGAGAAATGCAGTTTGACTGTGCTGTAGCTCCTGAAGTTGCAGCTTTGAAAGCACCAAATTCAAACGTTGCCGGACATGCGAATACATTTATTTTCCCAAATCTGTCCAGCGGAAATATCGGCTATAAGATTGCGGCTCGTTTAGGTGGTTGGCAGGCAATCGGACCAGTATTACAAGGGTTGAATGCTCCAATCAATGACTTATCTCGTGGATGTACTTCACAGGAAATCTATAAAATGGCCATTGTTACGGCGGCTCAGAAAGCATTAGGTATCTAGTTGTATGGAAATTTAGCTGTTGGTTCTTTTGAACCAACAGTTTTTTTGTTATACTTTGAAATATGAAAACAGTAGAAAAATTTCCTTATGATGTAGATTTTGGTGCCATTATGGATTATGTTGATGGTCGTTTTATGCTGGTCATCAAAGATGAATCTTGGAGTGATGAAGAAATAGCTCTTTTACAAAGAGGATCAAAGCTTCATTTTTGCTACACTATGGATATCGCAATTTTCATTTTTGAGGGTGGGGATATCGATAGTAGTGATTTTTATTTTAATGTACAAGATTGTGATGCAAAGGAATCACTTTTGAAACAAGAATTTGTCGATGTAGAATTGATTTTGGTCAATGCGAAAAATGAGGTATGTTTTAAAAAACGAAAGACGTTAACAAAAGAACAAAGCGCAAAGATTTTAGAGTGCTTGCATCATCAAAATACAGTAGCATTTAGAACAGATGAATTTGATGTGAATGTACAGGGACTTCAAGATGCATATGAGCCATTTGAGTTGGAAAAGTATGCCGTGTGTAGCCTGGCATTTTAGGAGGAGAGAATATGAGAGCAATTATAACCGTAATTGGAAAAGATAAAGTCGGCATTTTGGCGATGATTGCCAATGAATGTGCAAAAGCCAATGTAAATGTATTGGACGTAAGTCAAACCATCGTTGATGGCTTTTTCACTATGACCATGAGCGTGGATATAGAGAACATGGAACCTTCTTTATCTTCTTTTAGTGAATACATGAACCAGTTAGGGAAAGAAAAAGATCTTGTGATCCGTGTAATGCATCAAGATATCTTTGATTCCATGCATAAGATCTAGGAGGCTATATGCAGACAAAAGAAATATTAGAAACCATCAAGATGATTGATGAAGAATATTTGGATATTCGTACAATTACTATGGGAATTTCTTTATTGGATTGTATGGATGCAGATATTGATAAAAGTTGTGCTAAAATCAAAAATAAAATTTGTTCTAAAGCTAAAGATTTAGTAAAAGTCGGAAATGAATTTGAAAAAGAATATGGTATTCCTGTTGTCAATAAACGAATCAGTGTGACTCCGATTTCTATGCTTGTAGCTGCATCGAAAGGAGATCCAGTAAAATATGCTTTGACACTGGAAGAATGTGCACAGGAATTAGGGGTAGATTTTATTGGCGGATTTAGCGCTTTAGTACAAAAAGGATATGCCAGCGGAGATAAAGAATTGATAGAAGCGATCCCTGAGGCTTTGGCAAGAACGCAGCATGTTTGTGCTAGCGTCAACGTAGGTTCTACAAAAGCTGGTATTAATATGGATGCCGTAAAACAAATGGGAAAAATTGTTAAAGAGTGTGCTCAATTGACCAAAGACGATCATTGTTTAGGTGCTGCCAAGCTGGTTGTCTTTTGTAATGCGGTGGAAGACAATCCTTTTATGGCCGGTGCTTTTCATGGTGTAGGAGAAGCGGATTGCGTAATCAATGTTGGTGTAAGTGGACCCGGTGTGGTTCGAGCTGTTCTTTCCAAAGCGGATAAAAATTTGCCAATGGATAAAATTGCCGATCTGATCAAACGAACTGCGTTTAAAATCACTCGTATGGGACAATTAGTTGGTACGGTTGCTTCACAAAAATTAGGCGTTCCTTTTGGTATCGTGGATCTATCATTAGCACCGACACCAGCGATTGGTGATAGCGTGGCCTATATTTTAGAAGAAATGGGCTTAGAAACATGTGGTGCCTATGGTACAACAGCTTGTTTGGCCATGTTAAATGATGCGGTCAAAAAAGGCGGTGTTATGGCAACCTCTAATGTAGGTGGTCTTTCTGGTGCTTTTATACCGGTTAGTGAAGATGCAGGTATGATTCATGCAGCCAAAGAAGGCGTTTTGTCTCTGGAAAAATTAGAAGCCATGACAGCTGTATGCAGTGTGGGATTGGATATGATCGTTGTGCCAGGAGATACCTCAGCTTCTATTATAAGTGGTGTGATAGCTGATGAAGCAGCCATTGGTATGGTCAATTCTAAAACTACAGCCGTTCGTATCATACCGGCTATCGGAAAAGAAGTAGGGGAAGAATTAGATTTTGGCGGTTTATTAGGATCTGGCCCGGTAATGCCGATTCGTCAGACAAAAAATGATGTAATGATCAATCGTGGTGGGCGAATTCCAGCACCGTTACAATCGCTGAAAAACTAAATGTAAGTAATTTTCAGAAAATTTTTTCAAACTTTTCAATTTTTTGTTGCAAAAAAGTATTTCCTGTGTATAATCCCGTTTTCGACAGTTATATAATGAAAAAGTGAGCGTAAACCTTTAATTGAAGG
>CABVDD010000073.1 GCA_902497095.1 uncultured Faecalicoccus sp. | reverse complement strand
GTCCGCACAATAGCAATACTAATTTTATGCTCCAATAATCTTATTGAATAACTGTAACAATACATCTTTTACGCCGGACGCATTGAATACAAGACCAACGGCTACTAAGGCAACTACCAAGAATCCGATAAGTTTGGAAAACTCACGCTTACAGGATAATCGAACTACTGCATACTAACCGCCACAGGGAACTCCTAATCCCTTGCTCATGAGGGGAAGAATAGTTTATCATATTGTAAAAAAATATAAAAAAATATAAAAAGTTTTTGTGTTTTTAAATGATTTGTTAAGGTTAGTTGTTTATATATAGAGAAGAATAATTAAGAGAAAAGTGATGGATATGATACAAGACTGGATGATAATAAACAAAATTAAGATGGGAGATCCTGATGCATGGGATATTTTAGTACATAAATATTATGATAGTGTGTATTTTTATTGTGTTCGCAGATGTTATGGAGACTGCGATATAGCTTCTGATTTAACACAGGATATTTTTTTAAAATTGGTAGAAAGTTTACCTAGATACCGATTCATAGGAAAATTTCAAAATTATCTATACACTATGGCTGTCAATACTTGCAATAATTATTTGAAAAAAAGACATATTGAGCAAATAGAACTCACAGATAATTTTACAACTGATTTAGACACTTCATTGATTGATGAAATATTACATGATGAGAGAAAAGAAACGGTTCAAAAAGCACTTGATTTACTTCCTGAAATACAACGAGAGGTTGTGATACTACGGTATTATCACGATTTAAAGGTAAAAGATATTGCGACAATTACTGGCGTGGGGGTATCTACTGTACAGTCACGTATTTATCAAGGCCTTAGAAAATTAGAAAAAGTTTTAGAAAGAGAGGAATTTTATGATGGATAAAAAAGATATTATATCGAAATTGGCTGGTTATAAATTAGAAGGTGATATAGAAGGACGTGAAAAAACCATCGAATTAGGATATGAAATAATGATTAGACTTGAAATGAGTCGACATTCTTACTTTGAGCTATTCCTGTCAACTTTTCGCTTCATACATGTTCATACTTGGATAATTCAATTATTCATCTTTCTATCAGGGATAACTATGGCATTAAATTTTAAAAATTTACAGCCGATAAGTGAAATAATGTTATGCATTACAGGTGTAATATTCATTTCGGCTTTATTTTTTTTAGATGAATTATTCAAAAGTTTTACTACAGGAATGTGGGAATTGGAACAGACATTCAAATATGATTTGCGACAACATATTATGATGAAATTATTGATTTTTGGCATTATTGATATGGTAATTGTTATTTTGCTTTCTCTTATGACTAAATCTATAGTATCTTTGCCTTTGTATCAGATATTAGTCTATGTACTTGTTCCATACAATATTGTTTGCATTATTTTATTTTCGCTTATAACTATATGGAGAAAGCAATTACATAATTATTTCCTATGGTGTATATCGGGAAGTATTTGTGTCGCAGTTATTTTAATTGCAAATATCTTTAAAATATATGAAATCCGAATGCTTTATTGGGGAATAGCATATTTCATTACAACGACAATATTAGGGATTATCTTATATTCTCAAACTAAAATAATCAAATGGGAGGTAGCTTCAGTATGGAATTAACTATTAATAATATAACAAAACAATATGGGAATGTAACTGTGCTTGATGATGTGTCGTATCGATTTACTCCTGGAATTTACGGAATATTAGGTGCTAATGGGGCGGGTAAAACAACTTTATTTCGTATTATTTGTGGACTGATGAGAGCAAATTGTGGAAATATACAATATGACCATAAAGATATTGCTCTGCAAGCAGAATATTATCGCTCGATTCTTGGATTCTTACCACAAGATTTTCGATACTATCCTGATTTTACAGGATTAAATTTTATGATGTATATCGCTTCATTGAAAGGATTAAATGGGAAAATAGCAAAAAAGAGATGTTTAGATTTATTGATTCAGGTTGGCTTAGATGATGTGAAAAATAAAAAAATCAGAAAGTATTCTGGCGGAATGAAACAGAGACTAGGTATCGCTCAAGCAATGATTAATAATCCGGAAATTTTAATATTAGATGAACCTACGGTAGGGCTCGATCCCAAAGAGCGAGTTAAATTTAGAAAACTGATAAGTTCGTTTGCATCAGAAAAAATAGTATTATTGTCTACACATATTGTATCAGATATAGAATATATAGCAGATGAAATCATTATTCTAAAAAAAGGTAGAATTGAAAATACAGGCACAATAAGATATTTGTTGAAAGATATTAACAAGTGTGTATGGGAATGCCTGGTTCCAGAAAAAGAAGTAAATCGAATTGAGCAAGTATATACAGTAAGTAATCGTAAATATGGAGAAGACGGAGTTGTTCTTCGACTTATTTCAAGGGAAAAACCTTTTGCAAATGCGAAACAAGTTGATCCGGTTTTAGAAGATTTGTATTTGTTTTATTTTAGAGAGGGGGAATGAGAGTATGACATCGCTAATTAAGTTTGAACTTGGGAAAATATTGAGAAACCGAACTGTATTTGGTGGGATTGTTGTAGGATGCTTAGTCCTTCTGGGGATTTTTTTTGTTGGGTATCACTATTCACAGCTATCAATGAGTGAAGCGAGTAATAAGAAAAAGGGGTTTGAAAAGAGCCTCGATGTAATAATAGATGAAAAATATTCTGGAGAGTTTACAGATGAAAAAGTTAAAATGATTCTGTCTGATTCTATGAATAATTTCCAAGAGAATGAAGAGCAAAAAGTTGTTAATAAGCCTTTTTATCCATTTTATTGGGAAATGGGAGATACTTTTTTTTCAAAAGATGCCGAAAATGTTTATTCAGAAATGATTGAACAGGTTAATAAAGGCCAAAGATTAACAATAGAAGACGTGGATTTATATTCATTGGACGAGGTTGGATTTAAAAAATTTGATACTCCTTTGACATTAGGAAATTATGTTCCATGGACAGACTTATATCGAGTACTTGGATATATATATGCTCTTTTGTCCATAATTACAATATTGGTATCTTCCATAGTGTTTTCAGATGATAATTCTAAAAATATCAATCAGATTCTGTTAGTTACAAAATATGGAAGAAACAAAATGATATTTGCTAAATTGATTGCGACAAGTATTATTACAGTGAGTTTATTTATTATTTTTCAATTGGTCAACATAGGTGTTTTCTCTACAATGTATGATATGAGCGGATGGAATTCAGACATACAAACAAATTTGTCGTTGGGATTATTTGACTTCCCTTTGCAATATAACCATATTCAAATATACTTTTTAATTCTTGTCATGCAATTAGTTGGTATTGGATTTGTTGAGAGTGTAACATTGTTAATATCAGCTCTTATGCACTCATCTATGTCAGTATTAGCTGTTTCATTAGGGGTATATATATTACCATTATTGCTGGTGCAAATGATAAAAACAGGGGTAGGTAACAAAATTTTGTATTTGTTTCCAATAAATAATTTGAATGTACAAAATATATTAGGTATTCTATATTCAAAAGATGCTTTTTTCTTCCATTCCTTCTTCATTAATATAGGATTTATATTTATTTTTCAGCTCTTAATACGAGTAGGGATGCAACTATATTGCTTTATTTATATTAAACATTGGAAGTTTTAATGATTTTTTCAATGAAAATGCAATTGAAGAAAAAATATGATATCATGTGAGTAACAAATCGGAATTGACCGAGTTCTTTGAGTGAGATACACTTCTTGGACGAAGGGAAGGAAGAAGAAAAAAGTACTTTAGAGGTATTATGGAATGAGTAATAAATTGGTTAAGCACCAAGAACCAAAAGAAATATTAACTGGAAATCAAAAGAAAATTTTGTTTTGGATTTGTTTCATTATTTTAAGTATAGCTTTCATTACAGTCTGGATAAATATACTTTTGACATCTAAAGCATTTAATACACAAATGGAAGAGATGGTACTGGGAGAAGATTACTATATGGAGGATATTGTGATTACAGGTAAAAGGGCTGAAGCTGCTTCGGCTGATACGATATCTCGGAATTATTTCTTCTACTACAACAATGGAAAAGTGAATGATTATCACAAGCGAATGCAAGTACCGGGATTTGTATATTCGGAATATAATGTAGGAGATTCCATAGCTGCATATACCACAGACCATGTTAGTTATTCTTATTACAAGTATGGGATTCTTCCGGATACAGAGTATACAAACAATGAATTAATGAAAGTGGCTGGCGTATTGCTTGGAATTGGAATATTTTTATTGGCTTTGTTTGGGGTATTAAGTAAGAAAATGAATTACAAGAAGTAACCAACTTCCCGTTTATTGGGAAGTCGCAGAGAACGAAAAATCGGTATTTGTGGGGTGGTGAATATGAAAAAGAAAATTTTAAAAGCAGTTTTAGGTATTCTTATTTGTTGGGGGATTTTTGTTGCTATTGAGGGATTTCGTTTGATTGGAAGCACTGACCCAGGAAAATGTCCGCTTATAACACTTGGAAGCACACAAACTGCGGATGAAATTGCTGATTATGGAAGTTTAGGATTTTCACAAACATATCATCTGACAAACGGCGATGCATTTGTATATGGTGAATTTCGAGTTTGGGGAATCAGAATTGCAAGATGGGAGAGTTAAATTCAAGTTTGTTGTTTTAAAAATGAAATAAAGTTCCAGTAATCATAGAGTGTATGGATTCAATTCCATAT
>CABVDD010000072.1 GCA_902497095.1 uncultured Faecalicoccus sp. | reverse complement strand
CCACCCAAATGTTGTACATCTAGATGGTTCTATATTACTTAACTTAATGACATTGTGTTTCCACTTCTTTTATTAAATTACGACTTATTTCAATCATTTCTTCTGGTGTTTCTTCATCACAAAAATTAAAACTATTTTTATTATGATCTTGTATACTTTTCAAATAAAAAGCAAAGGCAGCATTCTGGCTTCGTTCTAATAATATATTCATATTGTATAAAACCCATTCATGAATAAAACTCATGATTCCTTGAATATCATCATCTAATATAAAAGCAGGATGCGTAGAATCCTCCAAAGACATAGAAATCTGATGAACATATTCTTCAAATTGACTCTTAACATCTGTCTGAGGACGTAAAGAAAAATCTATTTTCATATCATCCATATTTTCTTTGTAGTGACATGGATATGGTGGCACATAATATATATCCTTAATTAACTGTTTCGTATATGATTCTTTAGTTTTACTATCTAGTATTTCCATACTATTCTGTACCAACTGTGACAAAGAATATTCATGTATAATAAGTTGATCTGACAAAGACTGTTTTTGTTCAAGATAGCTTCGAGCAACAGATAAACGTATGTCATTTTTTAATTGTCCTATATTTCCTGCAGGATTATATAAAATCAATGCTAGCAAAGCTTCTCGATCAATAGAAATTGGAATATGTGTAGCTATAGCTTCCAAATTATATAAATATAATATTAAATTTTTCTTTTCTTCCACACTCTTTTTCGCTAAATTTGGAATCCGAATAACCATTGGTATACGTCTCATAAATGTGGTTAATAAATGATTATCTGGATCCTCCGTTGTAGCCATAATTAAAGAAACGTTTGCTCGATGTTCAATTCCAGATTCCCCTAACATTCTATATTTACCAGTATCAATAAAATAGAATAACATTTCTTGCCCTTCAGGTGGCAGACGATGGACTTCATCTAAAAATAATACACCTCCATCTGCATGAGCAATCAATCCTTCTCTTGTCTGATCAGCTCCTGTATAAGATCCTTTTAAACTACCAAATAGTTGACTTAATAACAGCTCACTATTGTTCGCATAATCGGCACAATTAAATACTACAAATTTTGATTCTTTATCAAATACACCCTCATTCGCTCCAAACTGATACATTGTTTTCGCAAATAAACTTTTTCCAACACCACTTTCTCCTAACAATAAAGTATGCATAGTTCCACCAGGATATAAAATACTGGCTTTAGCAGATACAATAGCATCTTTTAAACTTTCATGTGCACCAATGAGATTTTCAAATGGATCTTCTATAATCATGGGCATTGTATTTTGCTTTACCAGATCCTGTAAAGAAATACATGATACTGAACCGTGTAATTTAATTCCTGTTAAAGAATAGAACACATATTGAGAGAAAAACTCAAACTTTTTCTTTCCTGTAATTTTAATAATCTTCCCATCTTGCCAAAGTTCATTTAGATCTGTGCTTGCATTATTTCGTGCAATATGAAGTGTATCCGCTATTGCATATGATGTAATTCCATTCGCGTTATTACATATATCTTCCTGAGTATATTGAGAGCTGAAGTCCTCTATTATCTTTAATATTTTTTCTTTTCTCAGCACAATACCACTCCTAACACTTTCAATTACTCATCAAATTTTTCCAAAATTTTATTAATAACTTGATATTCAAAGCGAACACAATCTTCACAAGCCAAATGATCTAAATTAGCAATCATTCCATTAGTTTCCAATGAAAACACCCCGTCAAATTCTATTTCTTTTAAAGTAGAAATAAATCGATCCCAATCAATTGTTCCCAAACCACATATCAAATGCTGATCCATATTTGCATAATTATCATTTATATGAAGCACTTTCAAATGATTTCCTAGCACTTTAGCCATATAACTAGGATCTATTCCATTTATATTAGCATGCCCTGTATCTAAACAAGCAACAAAATATTCAGATCCTAGTTCTTCGATGTAAGATACTATTTCCTCCGCCGTTCTTAAAGCTGTATCAGCTGCTGTATGCGTTTTTGAATCAAAAACAAACATATTTTCTATAGCTATCTTTACATTATATTTTTTTGCATAAGGAATCCAATCTCGAAACATATCTATATTATATTTACGTAAAGACAAATGATCTTCTTGTGTTTTATAATTAGAAAATTTCCTTGGATGCATCACAATATAATGACAATCTAGAATATGTGCAACCTCAAAACTACGAAATGTTAGTTTTTTTAAAAGTTGTTCTTCTTTAGCCTCTTTATCCGACATTGGTTTATCAAGTCGATGATGATATAATGGCGCATGCAATTGGTTGATTCGAATTTGATTTTCATCTGCAATACGCTTAATTTTTTTAGCATAATCTAAATAATCATCACAATCATATGGAGAGCCAGAATATGCATACATATCATAGCTATAATCTAATGCATCGAATCCTATTTCAGCATATTTTTTGATAGCTTCTTCTTCCGTAAATGAATAACTTAACTCTTCTGTTGTAATTCCTTTTTTCATTTAAAACACCTCTCTAATTTTTTTGAAAAATTGTTGCAAATTTTCTGTAAATTCTGATTGCTCCAATAATAAATGAATCACTGTAGTTTGTACATAAGTAAATAAGATTCCAAAAAGCACAGAATATAATCCATAAGAGAATAAACCAGCTAATATCACTGCAAAATTAATATATCGCATTACTTTAGATACCTGAATCTTTTCATTTTTACTATGTAAAATCAAGGCAATCACATCAAACCCTACTGTAGAAGATTTAGCAGATAAACATAAATAATAACCAATACCTACCAAAATACTTGCCACAAACACATTTATCCATATTGGTAAATGAAGATATCCCATATTCAAAGAACTAAATATAGAAAAAAATACCATATAGCATACACTACTTATAATTGATTTTGCCAAATAATTTCTTCCTAAAAAAAGCAAGCAGAACAGAAGAAGTATAACTGTAATTAAATTAGTATAAATGGATATACTAATTCCCGTAACTGAAGACAAAATCATAGAAAAAGACGTGATTCCTCCATTCACTATCCCATTAGGAACTGTGATAAAAGCATAAGATGCTGTGATTAAAATATTTCCTAAAATAATTTTCGCAATCGACTGCATAACTATACCTCCTACTTATTACTTCGCAAGAAGTATGCCAAACGTGGTCATCTTTTTGATTTTTTGCGATATAATATATCCATGATAAAGTTAAAAATCAACCCTTCACAACAAATAAGTCAAACTCAAAAATTGTCCTACTATCAACGTTTTGAATTAGATATTTTACAAATGACCTCTTCCGAATTAAGATCAATCATTCAAGAAGAATTGGAATCAAATCCTCTTTTAGAACAAGATATGCAATATGAAACTGGACATATACAAAAAGAACCAAACAACTTTGAGCTTCTTCTGAATTACGTTATTAAAGAACAAACATTAAGCGAATATCTCCACGATCAAATTCGATGGTATTCTGGAGAAATCCATGCAGATCTTGCCTATTTTATAGCCGATATGTTAGATTCCAATGGATACTTACGTTATTCGAATGAAAACTTATTAAAATATTTTCCAATGTATAATGAAAACGATATAGAAGATACGATTCACATTATACAATCAATGGAACCATCAGGTATTGCTGCAAGAAATTTATCGGAGTGTTTACTACTTCAATTGCATGAAGACTCAAATAGCCTTACTGACATTGCTAAACAAATCATTATGTACCACTTACCAGATGTAGCAGCTAATCGTCTATCAACAATCTCGAATAATATTAGTGTTTCTATAGAATTGGTTCAAAAAGCTGTTGATCTAATCAAAAGCTTAGATCCAAAACCTGGTTCCAAATTCTCAAATACGTCTTCATATTTATATCCAGATTTTTTTTGTTATGTTGAAGATGAAAATATTTATATAGAACTAATGAACGAAACTTATGGACTTTATACAGTTTCTTTAGAAGACCAATTCAATAATGATAGTTTAAAACACTACAAAAACTGGTATCAAAAAGCACATCATCTTATTTCTGCCATCAAAAAAAGGGCGCTTTAACTTCGTGTGTGGTTGTGGTATCGCTTTACCATCTTGTGTGGGCACTTTTTAGACCTTCTACCATTTGATGTGGTAGCGTGATTCTTCTTTTAAAAAAATACCTCCTCGTTCTACAATATAATCGCCAAAAAACATCGCAGAACAAGGAGGTATTACCCTATGCTTGATTTTATCACAAATATTCTGAATATTGATAAATCCAGAATTAAATCCTTTCATGTTGCTACCATTAACGATATCACTAACATTTTCATTACTCTGAATCCCGAATATCCTGAATGCCCCTACTGCCATGGTGAATCCCGCATTCATGGATATTCGAAACCTAAACATATCAACCACCCTGTATTGACAGCTCGCAAGTCTGTTATTGTTTATACTGCTACCCGATACAGGTGCAGGGACTGTCAAAAAACATTCTTAGAAAACAATCCTTTCAGCTTCTCTACCTTCAAGAACTCCTATTTTGCCATGGATCAGATCATGAAGGATCTTCGCAATATCCGTATGAGTTATCTCGATATCGCCAGAAAGAACAATGTCAGTGTTTCCACCGTCCAAAGATACATGGACAGTTTCCTGACCA
The DNA here is from genome assembly GCA_902497095.1 of uncultured Faecalicoccus sp. Classification (GTDB taxonomy): domain Bacteria; phylum Bacillota_I; class Bacilli_A; order Erysipelotrichales; family Erysipelotrichaceae; genus Faecalicoccus. The sequence goes on along the minus strand of CABVDD010000072.1, from coordinate 199 downwards.
TTCCCCGGCAGACCTTGCCCGTGAATCTGGGTATCGACGAGATCCATACCAAACTCGCTCATTATGGTAACTCAAGATATTTATGTATACTGACAGACAACGAAAAGAGGATACTGACAGAAATACTGCCTTCCAGAGCTAAGCTGGAATTAAGCCGCTATTTTGAAAAAATAGACAAAAAAGAACGGGACAGGGTCCG
>CABVDD010000071.1 GCA_902497095.1 uncultured Faecalicoccus sp. | reverse complement strand
CGGCGAACTTGATGTATCCGACATTGACCTTTAAGCCGCTAAATTATTGTTTATCTCTTTATTTAGTTCAATTTTTCTATCTATTACTGATAGAATACCGGAAATTTTCATTTGAACTCCATAATCTGGAATTCGTATTTCTATTTTTCTGAACTCAGATTGTTTTATTCCAGTAACTGTTGTTCCAGTTTCTTTTGCCTTAAGTGATGCTTGTCCAACTGGAGATTGGAGATAATAAAGTAAATAATTATTATCTAATACATTTTGTTTTCCTCTAAGCGTTAATAATCTTTGGGCTATGGCTACATCATCCCTGTCGAGGCGTGCGACTAATCCTAGAGGGGCTTCTGTCGTTAAAAGTATATCTCCAACTTTAGGAAAACCTCGAACCATGAATTTTTTGTATTCACTTTCAGATATAAAATAGCATTGTGAATAATCGATATGATTATTCTTTACAGATTTTGCACTCAATGTCATTATTCCTTTATCTGATTTTTTTGGCGTTTTACCTCTATAATCTATCAAGGCATCAAGAGCATCCTCCATTTTCATCGTATTAAATTTCATATCCAATTGCCCCCAGCTTTTTACGAATCTCTTCTTCCAGTTCGTGCGACTTAGCAAACATCTCCGATAATTCACAGGTGAGGCGTGTCATCTTTTCTTCGAACGGTTCTCCATCATCTTCAACTTCTTCAATGCCTACATATCTTCCTGGTGTAAGAATATAGTCTTGTTTTTGAATTTCTTGAAGATCTGCTATCGCACAGAATCCTTTAACTTCTTCAAGTGTTCCATTTTGAAATTGTTCAAATGTATCCGACAGCTTCTGGATGTCCTCATCACTGAAATCTCTATGCTTACGATCCACCCTATGCCCCATCTTACGAGCATCTATGAATAAGGTTTTGCCTTTTTGCTTCTTATTCTTTGAAATAAACCAAAGAGTTACTGGAATCGTGACACTGTAGAATAGCTGTGTTGGCAAAGCTACAATGCCTTCTACAAGATCGGCTTCTATAATGTTTTTTCTAATTTCTCCTTCACCACTGGTTTGGGATGATAAAGCACCATTTGCTAACACTAGACCTATTTTGCCATTTGGTGCTAAATGATGAATCATATGCTGAATCCAGGCATAGTTCGCGTTACCTGTTGGTGGGATTCCATATTTCCATCGGACATCATCCTTTAACTTTTCTTGACCCCAACTTGAAAGATTGAATGGGGGATTAGCCATTATGAAGTCTGCTTTTAGTGTTGGATGTAAATCGTTAAAAAATGTATCCGCTTGGTATGGTCCAAAGTTAGCATCAATTCCGCGGATTGCCATGTTCATCTTAGCCATTTTCCAAGTGTCGGCATTCGATTCTTGACCATAAACGGCAATCTCTCCACGTTTCCCGCTATGTGCTTGAATGAATTTGGCGCTCTGTACAAACATACCTCCAGATCCACAGCAAGGATCATAGACTCGACAATTTTTATATGGCTTCAAGATAGCTACAATCGTTTTAACGATGCTAGCAGGTGTATAGAATTCACCGCCTTTAACTCCTTCGTGAGCAGCAAATTGTTGGATACAGTACTCATAAGTTCTTCCGAGAAGATCTTTACTATCTTCTGTATCCTTCATATCCATATTTGTAAATAGATCGACTACATCGCCTAAAACACGTTTATCTAGATCGGGGCTTGCATAGTTCTTTGGAAGCACATTTTTCAATGATGTATTTTCTTTTTCAATAGCTATCATTGCATCATCAATGATCTTACCAATTTCTGGTGTATGAGCAGCTGATGCAATTACATTCCATCGAGCATCTTCGGGCACATAGAAAATATTTTCTTCAATATATGCATCTCTGTCATCTTCGAAACCATCACCTTCAGCTACAAGCTCTTGATACCGTTTCTCAAATGAACTGGATATGTATCTGAGGAATATTAAACCTATGATGACTTTCCTATACTCAGTTGCTGGAATATGTCCCCACAACACACAAGCAGCATCCCAAATCTGCTTTTCAAAACCAATATTTGTGTTATTTTTTTCTGTCATATATATCAACCTCCAGCATTACTCTTCTAAAATAACTTCACAGATATCGCCTATATCACAATGGAAAACCTTGCATATGCGCATAAGAACCTCTAAAGAGACAGGCTCATTTTTAAATAGTTTTGCGGCAGTGCTAGTGCTGATTTGAGCAGCTCTAATTAAATCGGTTCTTTTCATTTGATTATCGATCATCAATTTAAGCAATTTGTTGTAACTGATTTGCATATTTGCACTCCTTTCCTATGTGGTCAAAGATGCACTAATACAATTAAAATTATATCGTATAACTTTTGGCATCACAATATATAAAGGTATATTTACCACTCAATTAGCTATATGATGTCTATTATATTAGACAACACAACTCTACATATTTATATATAGTTTTCTTTTATTAAATTCTCTAAAGCCATTCTAAAGTTTGTTTTGGTTATTTTTAATTCGTTTCCGTCATTCAAAGTGATAACCTTGGGATAACCTTCTCTATTTTTCATTTCAGCAATAACACTACTGCTATCTCTTTTCCCTGCAGAACTATGAGGCACAGGCCCAAACATAACAACACGATAATTAGGCGAATATTGCAGTTTCTTGTAGTTAAATGTTTTGCTGTCGTTATAATCTAAGCAAAACTCAAATCTACTTTTATCAAGATGTAATGATTTTATGATTCCTTCCAAAACATTTATTTTTACTTCAGGCTGTCCAATAACAACAATTTTTCCATCCTTGTTCGTTTCGTATACTGAATCGTTATTTAATAGATTATCAAGTCCCCATTGTTGAAGAAGATTTTGAAGAGTTCCTATACGATTAGCTAAAATAATTTTTTGAGTAATGTTATCAATTACTTCTTCTAGCTCATAACTATTTAGCAAATTTTATTCCTCCTCCTCAAAAATGTGCTTCATTCGATTTTTCGTTTTTTCTACTTTTCTATTTAACAAAATTAGTTCATCTACAGTGGCTGCATATTTTTGCGCAATCACTTCTTGTTTTTTTAAAGAAGGTAACGGTATTATCATTTTTTTTAATTTATCTAATGTAATTGTAGGTATAGCGCCTCCTGTATAAATATTTTTTAATATTGTTTCGCCTAAATCACTTGCAAAGAATGCTTGAATATAAAAGGGGTTAACTTTATTTTCATCAAGTTCAATAACAAATAAATTTCCGTTTGCTACGACTTTGGTATCCTCGTCAATTTGAGCTACAGCAGACTTGAAAGTAGGCATCCCAATTTTCGAGAGTACTATCGAGTTATTTTTAATGCAGTATTTTTCTAATTTTTCAGGTATTTCTTTTAAATATTGATTATCATTATTAAGAGAAATTACCCCGTCGTTTATATTTGACAAAATTAAATATTGATAATTCGTTGGAGTGGAAGACTTATATTCATCAAAATCAGAAGCTTTTAGTTGAGATCCTCTTGTGATTTTTTTGATCACAGACTCAAATTCAACGCCATTTTCAATAGTGGGTAAAACTTCAAAATAGCGACTTGCATTTAGAATAAATTCATTTTCAGATAGCTCTTTGATAGTTTTTGTAGTTGATAAGTTACTATCTTTATCTAACATCTTCAAAATATCATTGATGTTTTTTTCTAATAAAATGTTTTTTCTTCTTTCGCTTTTAAACATTTTTTTTGCATCAACCAATCTAACTTTTTCATTATTATGGCTTAATACAACCAAAGACACCGGAATAGCCGTCTCTTCAAACAAGCGAGGAGCTAACGAAACAACACTTTCTATATATCCTTTTTCAACAAAATACTGACGTATTTTTTTATCATTATGGTTCCAAGTACTGCCATTCGTCATAATAACAACTGCTTTACCATTAATATCTAATTGTTCCATTATTGCTAGATTAAATAACCAATCAGATGATGCTCTTCTAATGATATCTTTTGGTAAATCGATTAATTCTTCCAGTTGTTTTTTATATTCATTAATAGCTGGGCTTCTCATCATAAAAGGGTAGTTAGCAAAGATCTTATTTATTTTTCTTCCTAGTCTAAATTCAAGAGCATCGTGCAAAATGTATTCATAATTCTCCTTAATGATAGATGTTCTTAATTTGGCTATTGTTATTTCTGTAAGATTAAGTTCGACACCCGTATATTTAGATACACAACCATTTGCAGTAGCTTCTATAATAAAATTCCCTTTACCTGAGCATAATTCCAACACTTCGTCTGTGTCTTTGATATTTAATACTGATAGAACTAAATCTAGCAAGTCGCTAGGAGTTGACATTGAAGGTCCCTTAATACCTGTTGGATGGTTGTAAAATAAGATAAATGCCAATAATTCAAATGAAGTGAATTTCGACAAGTTGGAAACAATAACACCCCAACAATCAAAAGCGTTATGAGAAATAATTTTCTGTTGTTCACTTGTAAGATTTGCTTTTTCTATAAATTCTTCCAGATTTGAGTACTGCGTTGATGTTTGCATTTTGTTAATAACAAAAGCACATACAATAGACTTTAGATAAATATGATTTTCATCGGCTAATTCTCTAAATTCATCAAACAATGCATAAGCAACTTTGCTAGAATCGATTTTCTTTAGTTCTAATAAATTTACGTTTTCCAAAATAAGTTCCTCCTTTTTAGGATATTGATATCCTTCATTTATCTTGCAAGGATATATTAAACCTAAAAACAATAAAAAGCAACTATTTTTTAGGATATTATTATCCTAAGTTTAGAACAATGTACTTTGGCTACTCAAGTAAGTAGCCATTTACTTAATAAGATGGAATCCCATATCCATAGATAACACTACTGCCAACAGAGTATGTTCTTTGTCTACACGAATCTCCTATAGAGTTGCCTTCAACTGTATAAACCGTTCCATTTTCACATTTCTCTACAATTGATCAGCTTGTGTCAAGTAGACACACAAAATAATTAAAACATTTTTGTCCATCA
>CABVDD010000070.1 GCA_902497095.1 uncultured Faecalicoccus sp. | reverse complement strand
ACAGATGGCAATCAGAAATCGTCAACGTAAAAGAATATGGAAAACGATAGGAATAACCTTTGCAGTAATCATTGTTATATATATTATTCTTATAGTTATGAATATTGCATTTTTTTCTGTTTACCCGACCACAGAGGATGTTCAGACACACGAAGAGACTATTATGTTGGAAGAATAGAGTTACGAACTTCCATTTCGTAGAATTCAAAATTTAACATAATGTAGCAAGAATTCTCCTTACTCTGCAGGTGGGAGATGAATTGCGTAAAAATAAAAAAGAATATTTGTTTAATGATGCGATCTATAGTATGATAGAGTCAGTAGAAAAGGAAAAATAAATCATAATACACATTCAAAGAAGCAGGATTTTTCAGAAAAAATGAAAAAAGACTGGCGAGGGAGCAGCAAAAGTTGTCAAGATGCGTACGGGAAAGTCATAATTATGAACTGCAGAAGATGAAATTATAGATAAATTTACAAGTGATTTTAAAGTGGTTGCCCGATTTTTTAAAGATAAACGTTTAGGAAGACCAATGGATGATGCTACCAGTATGACACATGTCGAGACGGTTGTCCTTTTGGGTAGGAAAATAGTCGAAGACAAAAGTATTGAGTATATGCACGTAGATTATGAGCCGGAAGACAACGAATATATGCGTGGTATCAAGGGTTCTGCGACCTATGCGGAGATTAAAGCATGGATTAAGGAACAGTATAATGTTTCTGTATCGTCGTTATACATTGCTCAGTGTAAGGATGAATGTGGCTTTGAGAAGCGTGATAATTATAATACAGGAGCCGAAGGTCATAAGGTGCCGAATTGTCCAGCTGAGAAGCGGGAACTGATTATGAAGGCTTTTAAGCATTTCAAGATGATATAAAAAATACCTCAAGTACCATGTCGGTACTTGAGGTATTTTTGTGTCTATACAAGTTTGCTGAGTGATTCTAACAGTGCTTTTGCGTGCTGATGTGCTTTGTACCAGCAAATGTCATTTTTACTGTGTTTGCTGCATTCAGTTTTTGTGCAATTACCTGCACAACCTTTGCACAGTTCTTCAGATTTTACATATTCACCTTCAGGAATCTGTTTAGGATCACGCAGAACAGGTTCGCTGATTGCGATTTTGCTTGGTCTTAGGGTTGTATATCTGCCAGATTGTTCAGTTTCTGTTGCTGTAATAAACCCCCTGAGGTCTCTCATGAGTAAGGACAATGATTCATCTGTAAATTGTCCGTTATTATTTAAAAATGCCATAATAATAAATATTCCTTTCTTCTCCGCAGTCAGAAGCTATCGTACAGGCTGAGAACTGTCGCTGTTCTGTTAATGATATTAACAAGCATTCTACAGCAGCACAGGCTGTAAACAACTTGTGTTCTGAAATCAGCTATCTTGCCAAGGTGCCTGTACAGCAGCGTCGAAGACACCGAAGAAATCAAATGGTGGAGATACAAGAGCGACAGCACTTGTATCCATGACCAAGGATGAGAAGGAACGTCTTACAACAAAGGCAAAGGCGCACGGCTTGAGCCTGTCTGCGTTTTTCAGATTAGCTGCCGATGAATATATGAACAATCACAATTGGTAATATATGAATAGATATGTGTAGATGTTGAATATATAAGGAAAGGGGTGTGTTACTTGAAAGCTGTATCGAAGTCTGCAAAGGTAAGTCCAGATGCAAAGCGTATTATTAAGGAATTGAAAAGCGGAGAATTGGAAGTGAGAAATGTTCCAGAAGAATTTGCTTTAGATTCTAATGTTGTAAAAGCAGAACGAAAATTGGGACTGAGAAAAAGTGGTCATCGAGGTTTTGATGTAATCGCACAAACATTTTTTGTAGAAGAAGATTGGTTTCATAAAGATTTGTCAGGTAATCTTGTTTCAAGATTGCATAAGATGACCTTTGATTCTTTTGAGGAATATTATGGATTTTTGGATGGTGATATATACGAAGATGCTTGCTATTATCAGTATGCATTTGAAGATGAATTTTCCAAAAATCTTAATCTTGATATAGACCGATTGAAAAAAGTGAAAAGTTTTGTGACAGAAACTGTAGATGATTATTCGTGTGAACGGTCACAGGATGAAATTGAATCATATGAGCGTTGTGAAAAAACAAATAAGAAATGTGTAAAACAGTGGTTGGATAAATTCATTGCTTGTGATACATATGAACAATTCAAAAAGGTATGCAGTAATTATGAAAAATCAACGGTCTCACAATATAAACGTGTAGAATTTTTCTTTTTCCAGTATGCTTTTGATGCTCAGTGTAACAAAAAGCATTTGGATGTGCTTATGGAATATTTGTCAAAAGACTATTATATCGGTGGTAATGCTGTACAGGGATTATGCTTGATTCATACACCAGAAGTCATTCTTGATAAATATGATTTTTCACAAGCATCTGTTGCAACCAATAGGAAGCGAAAAAAAGAAGTAAAAGATTTTGTGGAAGACTTGAAAAATCAGGATATTGAGATGACTGTAGTAGGTTATTTTGATAAAGTGACACATTTTTATTGTGAAGAAACACAAGTATATCGCTATTATAACTGTCAAGGCAGAAAAACTTTGAATCAGTGGCATAGTGTAGATGTATGTCGAGCTTTTGAGACATTTGATGAATTTATCAAGTATAGAAATGGTAATTTGAAAAATTGTGACTTATCAGGAGCCATTGATTTGGATGTTGATTTTTCAAAATATATGACAGATGATACAACAAAATTACCGATTAGAGAAGATGAAAATCTGAGTTGCAAGGTGTTGAAAGTATATAAGAATGGTGAATTTGCAGTATGTCAATTTTGGAGTAATGAAGATAAAGAAATTGTAAAACAGCAGGTACATAGATTTTCATATTTCTTTGATTTCGTGGCATTTTTGAAAGGGGATTTATCTGGTGCAGATTTATTATTCTGTACTGGCATGAAAAATTTTTCCAACATAGACGGAATCAACTTGAGTGATGTGAAAATGACCAGTGAATTATGCGAACAATTTAATGTTCAATATAAATCGTATGATTATGATAAAAAACTCATTGGTGAATTTCCAGTAGTTGAAAAGAATGAAGAAGAAACAGCATTGGTATTACAATCGTCAAGGGAAATTGTTTCATCTGATAGCAGTATGCTTTTCGGAAGTTTTGGAAATATGTTTTTATGGGATTCTAATAGAATTAGCTACATTTCTGATTTACATTTAATGCATAGAATTAAAAATGCAGGGTGTAAATCAAAGGAAGATGTTGTTTTTACAATAAAAAAAATCATTGATGACATTTTAGCTGAAAGTACGAGTTTGACACTTATCGGTGGAGATGTGTCATCAGAATTTTCAATATTTGAACTGTTTGTGAAAATGCTTAGAAAGTTAGCAGGCTCAGGAAGACGGAATTTTGTATTTGTTCTTGGTAATCATGAACTTTGGAATTTTCCAGGATTGTCCGTGGATGAGATTGTTGATAAATACAGAACTGTATTAAAGGAAAATGGAATGTATTTATTGCATAATGATTTGTTTTATAGAAATGAATCCGATGACATGGGAATTATTCCATATGATGAATTGATACAGTCAGATAATCAGGCTATTCTTGAAAAATTAAGATGTACAAGATTGGTGATTTTGGGTGGTCTTGGATTCTCAGGTTACAATGAAGAATTCAATGCAAATGACGGTGTGTATCGAGCAACTGTTGATAGAAATACAGAGATTCAAGAGAGTAAAAAGTTTGAACAGCTGTATGATAAATTAACAGATGTATTAACAAAGAAAAACACAGTCATCTTTACACATACACCAAAAAAAGATTGGTGTGTAGATGCAAATTGTCATGATGATTTTGTGTATGTCAGTGGTCATACACATAGGAATATGTTCTTTGACGATGGTGTAAAAAGAATATATGCTGATAATCAGATTGGTTATAGAAACGAAAGTCCGCATTTGAAAAGTTTTCTGATGGATGGAGAATATGATTATTTTGGTGACTATGAAGATGGCATATATGAAATTACATCTCAGGAATATCAAGATTTTTCTCGTGGAAAGAATATATCAATGACGTTCAATAGGCAAGTTAATATTCTTTATATGTTGAAAAAGAATGGGTATTACTGTTTTATTCATAAAACAAAGACAGGTTCGCTGTCGATGTTGAATGGTGGAGCATTGAAAAAATTAAATGCAAAAGATGTGAATTATTATTATGATAATATGGATTCAATGATTGCATCTATTGAAACACCTTTGAAAAAATATACAGCTTATCAGGAAAGCATTGCCGATGAAATTAGAAAAATTGGTGGAAGTGGATGGATTCATGGCTGTATCATTGATATTGATTATTACAATCATGTATATGTGAATCCAGTAGATATGACAGTACGAAGTTATTGGGCATCTAATATTATTAACAAGCTTGTATATCCAAATGTACCGGCATTGTTGAAAAATGAATGCCCGGAATTATATGCTAACTATCTGAAGCTGATTGAAGGTGAAAAATCAAATCCTTTAGCGGTGAAACAGACAAAGAATGAAGTATCATTGTTGCCACAAGAATATTTGGAAACAGACATTTACAAAGCATCTCGTGAGATAAAAAAGATGCAGAAATTGAATTCAAATGTGCTGACAACATGGTATGATATTATTTCAGAGAGGAATGAATTGCCATATAAAAAATAATGTATGGTGTAAATCGTTACTTGAATAGATAGCGAAAACTTGTTATATTTACATTGAACAATTAAATAAAAAAGTTCACGAGAGAATGTCCGATATGAAAAAATATCTACGCAGTACGGTGTAGAAAACCGAATTGTTTACGGACGCACAGCTTCTGGCAGAAGCGTATTCTGAAATAAAAATACGTGAGAGACGTAGCGGTGAGCAGATGATGGAAACTTATTGTTTCTTGATTCTGTTCACCGTTTTTTATTACAAATTTTTTGATAGAAAGTAGAGGTTACAGTATATGAGTAATTTAAAAAACGTTCGTGCAGAACTTGAAAAAATGAAGAAGGAAATGGCAGCGAAAGAAGCCGAACTCAAGCGTGAAGAAGCACGCCCGGTCATTGAACTTATCAACAATGAGTTGCTGAACAGTGAGGCAGTACAGGAAAAAATGTCAACGTACAGCAAAGACGAAGCACGTGTAATCGCGAAGCACATTGTGAAGAACATTGATGCAGTCATCAGTAAATCGCAGAGTGAAATCAATGAGTTGAGAGCAAAGAAAAAGGAACGTGCTGAAAAGAGAAAAGCTGCGAAGCTGGATATTAGAATAAAAATATGACTGTTTCTTTAAAAAGAAGCCGGTCATATTTTTTATGAAAAATAAATTTTGTTGAGGTTAAATTGAGATTGACTTTGTATTGT
>CABVDD010000069.1 GCA_902497095.1 uncultured Faecalicoccus sp. | reverse complement strand
TCAACTATATTACCAAATACCCGCTATCCCGTCAACTCTTTTTTTTCAATTTTTTAACTTTTTTTTACTTTTTTTCTTTACCCCTTCATGTAATCGTTTTCATTGGCATTTTGTTTCTCGTTCCTGAGCTTTTGTGTATGGATGGCGGACAAAATGATATGAAAAATATCTAAAAAAGAGTCATGTTTTTTTGATCATGACTCTTCTCAAAAGAAAATCAACTCATCTCTACCCTTCTTTGATAGATAAATCCTTATGATCTGGATGTGATTTCCTCCTTCAAACAAATCATTTATTTTGTGTTCTAAATATATCATCTTTTATTATTAAATAGAAACTTTTGTCTTTTTTGGTTTAAAATATGGCAAACATGACAAGTTGCTTTTAATTATGATAAAATTTCTATATGAAAAATCTAATTTATCAACAATGTGAAAATTTAATCGATTATTCACTTCCTGCCATTTCATCTATTTCAAATTTACTCGCATTGGTTTATCATGAATTACCTCATTTGAATTGGATTGGATTATATCTCATACAAGAAGATACAAAACTTTGCATTCTGGGTCCTTTTCAAGGAAAAGTTGCCTGCACTACAATTCCTTTTGGAAAAGGAGTCGTTGGTACTTGCGCAAAATCTCATGATATGATCGTTGTTGACGATGTTCACAGTTTTGCCGGACATATAGCTTGTGATTCTGCTTCACAGTCTGAACTTGTTCTTCCTATCTATAATGATGATAAACTTTTTGCGATACTAGATATTGATTCAGATATTAAATGTCGTTTTCAATCGGAAGATATTTTGTTTTTCCAGTTTTTAGCTCAACTTATCTCTTCTTTAATTACCAAGGACAATTATTCAATCTATTTAAAAACAGAAGCTGATTAATCAATTTCAGCTTCTGTTTCTTGTATTTCATCCAAAGAGATTCTATGAATAGTATATTTATCTATAACTGCTTCCTTTCTGTAACAATACCCTAAAAGCTCTTCTTTAATTTCAGGTATTTCTGTCACAAGAAAAGTTTTGATCGTATTATTCTTTCCCTTTTTAATGACAGCTCGTTGTAAAGATGTTACACCTTTATTTAAAGTTTTGGCAATGGCAGGCAAAAGAACACTTTCTTCTGGCTCTATATCAAATAATAAATTAATTGCTTGTCGATTGGCAAAAGAAGAAAGTACATGTGTAAAAGACAATGGATAATTAGGTCTTTGATTTATTTCTTTTTCTTTATAATTTCCCCAAAACGCAAAACTATAAACCGGATGAGAAGTTCGAATGACATTCTCATTCTTTAAAAATTGATTTACTATCATTCCATTTTGATCACAACTTGTTAATATTGGATGATAACCTAGTTGCCAATCACGTATTTTTTTCCAATTTTCATATTCGATATCTGTTGGTATACAGGAAGGATCTAATGTGGATATAGAAAAAGAAGGCATGAAAAGACATCCTTGTGTTCCTACTCTTTCCATCAAAAGATTCAAAATGGCTTGTGCTTGACCAACAACATGTTTACAAAATTGATCACTGGCTTGTACACAGATGCAGCTTCCTTTTTGAATTTGAAGATCATCTAAAATTGACAAAATTTCATCTGGCGTTACTATAGTGTTTTTTTTCATGGTTTCATCATATCATATTTGATAAAATTGTTCATAGAAAAGAGGGAAATCATGATTTCTATTATAGCAAGTGATTTAGATGAAACTTTATTAAATAAAAATAAACATGTAGATACATACACCATTCAACAAATTAAAAAAGTGACTGAACAAGGTATACAGTTTGTTTGTGCAACAGGCAGACCTTTTCGTTCTATTCAAAACACATTAAAAGAAATAGGGCTTTATAATAAAGAAAATTCATACACGATTTCTTTAAATGGTGCTTGTGTAACCGAAAATAAAAATAATCGTATTCTATATATGCAGCCTATGAATTTTTCGTTGGCTGATCAAATCTATCAATTGGGACTTAAATATAATGTTTGTATCCAAGTATACACTCTTGAAAACGTATATGCTTATCGTTTAAATGATGATGAACGTAACTTTTTAAAGAATCGTATGCAAGTAGAAGAAATTAATTCTAAAGATCTTTCATTTTTAAAAGACATTCCTATTATGAAAGTGCTTTTTGAAAATACAGACTTTAACTATCTTCAATCTATCGATGCTTCTCTTCCTTTAGAAATACGAGATGCATGTGATCTTTCCTATTCCAGTGCTCGTTATTTTGAATTTAATAAAAAAGGCATCCATAAAGGAATTGGATTACAATTTTTGTGTCAGCATTTACAACTTGATGTAAAAGACTCCATGGCTATAGGAGATAATATAAATGATTTAGGAATGCTTAAAACAGCTGGCTTATCCATAGGAGTCAAAAATCTACATCCCTATATCCAAAATCAAGTAGATTATATCAGCCCTTATACGCATAATGAAGATGCAGTTGGTCATATCCTGGATGAATTCATACTAAAAAAATAGTCGAACGAATAATAGTTCGACTATTTTTTCTTTAACATTTTCTTTGCATAAGGCATTGCTTTTATCGCCATAACATAGAATAGACGATGTACTGGCAAATCAAATTCTCCTATATACTCGCGAACAATCGGTGCAAAATTCGATTTAAATTCAGATAATCCATCTTTAAAATCACCATCAACACCACCCATTGTGACAAATTCAGCCTGTCTGGCAAAAGCATCTTCAAATTGTCGAGCATATAAAAGATATTGTGGTCTAAAATTCATAAAATCATCATTACTTCCCGCATATAACATCTCATACTCTTTGCCATACCCTATCATCATTCCACCGGCAATCGCGGTCTTTTGTGGATATTTTTTGCAGACAGCTTGTATAGATGTCAATTCTTCCTGATTTTGAAGTAACTCATGTTCTGCTTTTTTATTGGGCTTTTGTGCAATTCTAGCTTCTAATTCACTTTTCTTTTTCAAAAGTTCATTTTTTCGCTGTAAAGGATCTACATACGCTAAATATAAATGTGCCGTAGGATATGTCTGCAACAAAAGTCTGAAATAATCTTCTGTGCGCAAATGAACATTTTTTCTTTCTTCTGTCATATGCATGATTTTCGCAAACTCCGGTAACCCTTTTATTCCTACTTCTTCAACCATTACATTTTTCTTCATTGCTTTTTTAATGGAACGTTTCGTAGATTTAGGCAAATGCGCATCTAAATCACATGGCCTCAATCCCATATGAAAACGTGGTTGAACTGTTTCTTCGATATATGTTGTAAAGCCTTTATGCTGAGCATGGATCTTTTCGAGATTTGCCAAAATCGTATGAGCATACTTAAATAAAGGCGTATCTTTTTGATCTAGTGTAAATTCACGAATGACAATACCTGGATCAAACTTAATAAAAATACAATGTTTTTTCTTTGCCAACCTTTTAAGTTCATTAAAATAGAATTGAACCAATTCAATATCTTCAAAATCTAATATTGGTCCTTTGGGAATATAAAACATAGTCATTGATAGTGGCAATTGTTTGATCAAAACTAAACCAGCAGCTTTCAAGTTTCCATCCTGAATAACACCTGTATGCATCGCATCCCAATTTGTTTTGATTTTCGACCAATCATAACTTTGTAGTAAATTACAAAATTTATGATTTTGCACAAATGCATCATATTCTTCTTTTGATACATCTGTAAGAAACTGATAATTTCCCATAATTAAATTCCTGTCACTTTCCTATTATCTTTTTACCAAAATAATATTTAAATATACTTTATATATATACCCAACAATTGTATAAAGTCAACATTATAGTTTTTATAATATCATATTAAATATATTAAAATACTATATTTAAGTATAAAAAAGAAAGATCAGTAATTTCTGATCTTTAATACATCTGTGTAGCTTGAATGGCCTTTTTCCATTTCGCATAGAGTTTTTCTACACTTTCATGATCTCTTTGTGGTAAAAACTCTTCAAGCTTTCCATCTTTAAAATCTTCTTTTTTATAGAAACCACATGCAAGGCCTGCCAACCTGGCAGCACCCAGTGCTGTAGTTTCTGTCATAGCACTTTTATATACAGGAATTTCAAGAATATCACTTTGAAATTGATTTAAAAAATGATTGGCACTGGCGCCTCCATCAACTTTTAAATGAGTAATTTTTTGATGTAAATCTTCTTCCATAACCAAAATCAAATCCTTACTTTGGTAAGCCATGCTCTCTAAAGAAGCTCGAACTAAATGTCGAATGTCTGTACCTCGAGTTAAACCAAAGATAGCTCCCTGGCATTCATCGTTCCAATAAGGTGCACCTAATCCTGTAAAAGCCGGAACGATCATGACACCATTGCACGAATCCACGCTTGTGGCGATAGCTTCTGTTTCTTTGGCCGATTTAAAAAATTTCAATCCATCTCTTAACCATTGAATCAAAGAACCAGATACAAAAATACTTCCTTCCAATGCATAACAAACTTCATCTTGAATTTTCCATGCGACTGTAGACAAAAGCCCTTTTTGAGAATGTACCGGTGTATCTCCCGTGTTCATCAACAAAAAGCCTCCTGTTCCGTATGTATTTTTGACTTCCCCTTTATGAAAACATGATTGTCCATATAGGGCACTTTGTTGATCACCAACCATAGCTCCTATCGGGCAAGACGTATTAAAAAAATGTACAGGATCGATTTCTCCGACTATTCCGGATGTATCAACCACTTTAGGAAGCATGTTTCTTGGAATATCAAATAAAGACAACAGTTCCGGATCCCAATCCAAAGTATGAATATTCAACAATAAAGTTCGAGAGGCATTTGTGACATCTGTAACATGAACTTTCCCATTGGTCATTTTCCATACTAACCATGTATCAATCGTTCCAAATAAGAGATCTTCTGTATTTTCTATATTTTTTTCTTCTAAGATCCAGCGGATTTTTGTAGCGCTGAAATAAGGATCTAACACAAGTCCTGTTTTTTCTTTTACTAATGGTTCTATGCCCATCTTCTTATATCGTTCTACAATAGAAGCTGTTTGTCTGGATTGCCATACAATCGCATTATAAACTGGCATACCTGTTTTTTTATTCCATACCACAGTCGTCTCTCTTTGATTGGTAATGCCTATGGAAGCAACTTCATCCGGTTGTGCCCCAGATTTCAAAAAAAGACTAGAAAGACAAGAAAGTGTAGAAAGCCATATTTCATTGGCATCTTGTTCTACCCAGCCAGGTTGAGGAAAACTATTATGTATTTCTTCTTGTGAAACTGCGACAATGTTTTGTTGTTGATCAAATAAGATGGCACGAGTACTTGTCGTCCCTTGATCGATCGAAATTATATATTTTTTCATGATAATCACCGAATCCATCATATCATAGAAAGCGCTTTCTTAACAGAATAAAAGAAAAGTGTGTCGCCATTAAGGAAAAATGTCACCCTTCGTTAAGCGAAAATGTCACCTGTAATAATCAAACAGATATAATCTTCTTTATCTTGGAATAAAGGAGGTTCTATGAAAAAAGACAAAC
>CABVDD010000068.1 GCA_902497095.1 uncultured Faecalicoccus sp. | reverse complement strand
AATCACCTAATGTGATTCCTTTCACATTAGGTGACATTTTCGCTTAACGTTAACAGAAAAAATCAATTTTTTAATATCCTGAAGTGAACCAAATATAAGCTTTCTAATACTTCATTCTATGCTTGAATGTGTTTTTACCATCCAGCTTTGGCTTTCATTTCCATCATTACAGTGTTATTCTGATTTTATAAAAAACATAGGAGGCACCCATGATTTATACAGTTACGTTTAATCCATCTTTAGATTACATTATTCAAGTCAAAGACTTTAAAGTTGCACAAATCAATAAAACCACATATGAAAAGATACTGCCTGGTGGTAAAGGAATCAATGTCGCAATTGTTTTAAGCAATTTAGATCATCAAAGTACAGCCTTAGGTTTTACTGCTGGTTTTACTGGAAAAGAAATTGAACATCGTCTAAAAAACTTTGGCTGTAAAACTTCCTTTATTCATGTTAAGGAAGGACTTTCTCGCATTAACGTAAAAATGAAATCTAATGAAGAAACAGAGATAAACGGGCAAGGCCCAAACATTCAAAAAAATGATATTGATCAATTATTTACAAAACTGGATGAGCTGACATCTGAAGATATTCTTGTCATTTCTGGAAGTATTCCATCCAGCTTGCCTGATACGATGTATGAACAAATCTTACAACGTGTACAAAATAAAGCATGTCGTGTCATAGTAGATGCCACCAATACATTACTGATAAAAGTTTTAAAATATCATCCTTTTTTAATAAAGCCTAACAATTTAGAATTGGGTGAAATCTTCCATGTCTCTTTGCATACTCGCGAAGATGTCATTCCCTATGCATATAAACTTCAAGAAATGGGAGCACGTAATATTCTTGTTTCCATGGCAGGCCAAGGTGCTATCTTATTGGATGAAACAGGTAACATCTATCAAAGCCAAGCACCAAAGGGCAATGTTATTAATTCAGTAGGAGCTGGTGATTCCATGGTGGCTGGTTTTATTTCAGGTTACCTGGAAACAAACGGCGATTATCAACATGCTTTTATGAAAGGCCTTTGTTCTGGCAGTGCAAGTGCTTTTTCTGAAAATTTGGCAACTAAACAAGAAGTATTAGATCTGATGGATCAAATGAAAGAATCATAGAATTTTCTTAACATACAAGTTATCAAATCTTTACTTTAAAAAGTAGAAGGTTCTACATAAAGATCCTTCTACTTTTCATTTTCAATTTTTATTTTAATGGACACTCTACAACAATAGAAGATGTATCCACTTCAATAGTAGTAGATACAAAAGGAAGTTGTGTTTGATCTACATCCATACCATATAAAATCAAAGACAAAGTATTCCCTTGAGAAATTGTATAGTCGTTAGATACAAATTCAAATGAATAGGTATACCAAACATCAGGGTCAATTGCTTCTTTTGTATAATTATGAGTTCGATTCTGTGCATTCATCCAACCACGAGTAATCACAAAATACAAGGAAGGTTCAGTTTCAACTTTAAACCGAAAAGATGTATTTTCTTCTCCATCCATTTGATCTGTTAATCGTTTCTGTTCTCCTTTTTCTACTAACATAGCACTTAAAATAGCTGTTGGTTGTTGAATACGTGCTTTAAAACGAATCTTTGCCCGTCCCGCAAAGCGAACAGATTCTTCCATTGTCTCTAAATCAAAAGATAAAGAATGAGAATTTTTCTGAAGAACCAGTTCATCCAGCCAGTCTTTATTATTCTTTTTCTTTCTATCATACGATGTTTTTGATAGATCATCTACGATCGTTAAAATACCCTGCTCTTTTATTTGATATGTTTTCATTTGTTTTGGCGGCCAATGATTTTCTTGTTGCCAAATACTTTGATCCAAATTACTTTCCACAAATATTCTTGGTTCATTTTGTATACCGGTATCGATTCCTTTCAGATAATAATCCAGCCATCGATCAATTAAAGAAAGCGTTGGACTATCTTGTAGATGATAAGTATAGATATGCTGTCCCTGATGAAGCAACATCATACGATCTTTTCCAAGATCCTGCATTTTTTCAAACAGTCGAATGCCTTGATCCGGCTTTACATTCCAATCATTGAGTCCTTGTATCACAAAAACAGAAGCTTGAATCTTATCGGCTCGTTTTAAATAATTTCGTTCATCCCAAAAGCGATTATAATTTCCTGATTCACGATCTTCTCCTTCTTGTAGTTTCTTCTGTGATTTTTCAAATAAAGGTTGAATGGACTTAAAATCCTCTGGATCTAATGCTCTTGAAAAACAATATTTTGATAAGATATCGATATCATCTCCTTGCCAATCCATAGCTGGTAAAGTTAGCCCATTATGTCGATAGTACTCATACCAATTTGAAATGCCTGCTTCAGGAATAATGGTCTTTAATCCTTCAACACCTGTAGTCGCAACACCTATACACATAGTTCCTAAATACGAACGAGCTGACATTGCCACATTACCTGTACACCAATTAGCTTTAATACCAACTTTTCTATCTCGTTTAGTAAAAGCCCGTGCTCTTCCATTCAACCAATCAATAACAGATTTAAAAGCTAGAATCTCTTCCTGACTTCCTGTAATAGTCAAACCATCTGAACCACGTGTACCTAATCCTGCGCTAAATACTCCGGCATAGCCTCGATCTATCAAATGATCATATAGATCTGAAATACATTCATAAGCATTCGGATCTGGCTCTTGTATCGGATTTGTCACAACTTCTTCAGTAGTCTCTAGTTTTGGACAAAGCACTGGTTGTTTTGGAACAAAGCAAACTTCTTCTTTTGAGATGTTCTGTGTTGGATAAGCTTGGATATCTCCATTTACATCATATAATTGATACCAGTCTTCATTGCAATGCAACATATATGGATTCGCCACAAAAACAGCGGGAATCTTTTCATCCAAAACAGGTCTTTTGATATAAACCGCTATCAAATCATATTGCCCATCTTCATCGGTATCAACCGGTGTTTCTACATACACTTTTTCAAATATTGTTTCCATAAAATTCTATTTTCTCGTTTCTTTCGGATGTTTTTTTAAATAGGCTTTCCATACCCCTACAAAGATGGCTCCTAATATCAACATGGCAATCAAAAAGCCAAAAAACTGACGATATCCATCAACTCCTGGATTTTGATCGATCATAATGCCTGCCAAAACAGAAACAAAAATTTCTGGCAGATACCCAACTGTAGAAATGATTCCTGCTGCTGTACCTGAATATTTTTCTGGTATGCCGCCTTCATCCATCATAGCCCATGTCTGTGCATAATTTACATTATAGAAAACATAAATAAGAACAAATAAAATAGTAAATAAGAAAATTGAACCTGCATTAGTTGGCAATAACAAGATACCTAATGTTCCCAAAATCATCACGATAAAAGAAATCAATAAAGCATTTCCTGTTCCAAATTTATCTGAGAAAAATCCTCCACCGACATTTCCAAACAGTGAGAACCAACGTTTTAATGCGGCAAGAGTTGCACCAAAAGTCACTGTAGCTCCTAAAATGGATGTAGCATACGGCGTAAAATAATATAAAGACAAAGTAAATACGTAATTACAGAAAGTAACAAAACTAATGAGCCAGACAGCCGGCATTTTTAATACTTGTCCAATGCCCTTAAAGGAGATACGATCGCTTTTTTCCATTTTTCCATCTTTTACTGTGAAAAAACAAAAAATTCCCATAGCTATCGTGATGATGGAATAATAAACAATGACCACTTTCATTCCTAGTACTTCATCATTGATTTGTCCAATTCCCAAGCGAAAGGCAACTACAGCTCCCATAGCCATCAAAGCCGCTCCAATTCCTCGGCCTCCTTCAAAAAAACCATAAGCTTTTCCTTGATCATCAGATCCTGACAAAATACGTACAGCCTTTACGCAAGCAGGCCAAAACGCAAACAAACTCGATATTCCCCAAAAAGCATATAAGATCAATAACTGATAATAATTAAGAGGAAGCAAGTGTACAAAACCGCCTAATCCTGTTCCGATTAAAGAAACGGTCAAAATCATACGTGTAGAAAAACGGTCTGCGATAACACCGCCAAACAAATAAGAAATCATACCAAATACACCTAGTATGCTGCCGAATACTCCCATCTGTGTATTGGTTAGATGATAGGTTGCCAAATAAGCATCATAATAATCAAATCGAAAATAAGGCAGGCCATAAATAATAGCGCCTCCAAAAGCAACAATTAAAATAGCCCAAAAATTTTTCGCCAGTTTCTCACCAAATCCAAGTTTGTTCAATAAAGTTTTCATAAATCCTCCTTTTTATTCACAATTTGATTTTCTTTATGATTAAAGGAATGTAATCCCTTATAAAGAACGAATCCAGCAACAGCATAAAGTCCAGCCGCAATAAAATAAGCTTTTTGATATCCTGATTGTTCTAAAAACAGATAACTCCCTGTAAAATATCCACTTAAGATACTAACGATCCCGGCAATAAAATTTACAAGCGATGTATATATAGGACGAATCGATTTAGGGATGATATCCATAGACAAAGAACTATCCACTGGACTTGATAAATTAGCTAAGCCAGCCCGAATAAACAAAGAACTTCCTACGATCGGAATCATAAAAGCTCCCAAGTAATTTCCACAACCGATAATAAGCATAAATGGAATCGAAGCCATGACGGTCATAAAAATAGTTCCGACTTTACCAAATTTTTTTACACATTTGGGGGTTAAAAACATAAAAACGACAATTGCGATATAAGAGATTGATACAATCAGAGAAGATGTAGCCTTATCAATATGCAGATTGCGATTTAAATAAATCGTGTAATACGATGTAAATAAACCCATCGCAAAAGAAATTAAAGCCCAATACAATAAATAAGCACGAGAATAACGATTCAAAAGCAATCGCAAAGTCCCATTTACCTTATCTTTAAAAGGTATTTTTTCATGAAATTCTTTAGTTTCATAATCTTCCTTGTTTTCCTTTATAAACAATACTGGAATTATTGAAAGAAAAGCTATGCATCCAATGCCAAATAATACGATTTCATTACCTTGCATATAATATGCATACATAGATGTAGATAATTCTGTTACGTATCGCGTTGCTTCTTGAGCCGCTGTATAAGAGATGCCTGCCAACACAGAGAAAGCCTTTACAACTAGAGCTCCACCTAAATAGGTAGCTAGAAAATAACTGATATATCCCATGTAATATGTCCTTGTATACCAATTCATTTTCTTAGATTCCAAATGTTCGGTATAACAAGCAATAAAGGGACTTAACATAATAAAATGTAACTGTACTCCTGTTAAAGCTAATAATGTAGCCACATATAAAATCCAACTTTCTTGTGTAAACACAGTACCAAAAAACGCAAAGGACGTTCCTAATGAACAAAACAATAAAAGCTTTTTATACCCTGTCTTGGGCACCGCCAACAACAAAAGAGCACTGATAAATGTTGCATATCCATAAAATGCCCAAAACGATGTCGCAATAGACACTTGTACTTCCTGCAAATAATTGACATATGTATCATACAAAGCTCCACTTGCCAAATTATTGATCACATAACTAATTATGAAGCAAAGAATATTTCTCCTTTCCCTTCTTGTCTCCATGTCTTCCTCCTAAATGATGTTTCAATTATACTTTCCCACGTATCACAATTCAAACATATCTGTAATTTTGTTTATACTTAAACATTATAAATTTTTTATCCACCTTTACTTCTCAAACATATATATTTTTTTCAAATCATACATATTTGTTTTTGACGACTATGATCAAGTTAGAAATTCATTTTCGCCTGTTAACGTTAAGCGAAAATGTCACCTAATGTGAAAGGAATCACATTAGGTGATT
>CABVDD010000067.1 GCA_902497095.1 uncultured Faecalicoccus sp. | reverse complement strand
TTATTGATGAAATATTTGTGACCGCGCGACTTTAGACGCGGGGAAATGGAGGAAAATATGCAGAATCAGTATTTATCTAAATTAAGAAATGGAGAAATATTACATACATCCGATCAAATTAAAATGATATTTTTACTGGCTATACCAGCTATTCTTTCCCAGATTTCCAGTACGGTCATGCAGTATATCGATGCCAGTATGGTAGGAAGTTTAGGTGCAAATGCTTCCGCAAGCATTGGTTTGGTATCCAGCACTACATGGATGTTTGGAGGCATATGTTTTGCCGGTATTACTGGATTTAGTGTACAAGTTGCGCATGCGGTGGGAGCTAAAAGCTTTAAAAATGCCAGAAATATCATGAAACAAGGTTTTGTGGTAAGTCTATTGTTTGTATTGGTATTAAGTTTTATTGGTTGTCTGATAGCTCCTTTTTTGCCGGTATGGTTAAAAGGAACGCCAGAGATCGTACAGAATGCGTATTTATATTTTTTGGTATTTGTGCTTTTTTTACCTTTTCAACAGCTCAATTATATGGCAACTGGTATGTTGCAGGCATCAGGAAATATGAAAATACCAAGCTTATTGAATATACTGATGTGTATATTTGATGTTTTCTTTAACTTGTTTTTTATTTTCTATTTAGATTTAGGTGTTATGGGAGCAAGTATTGGTACAGGATGTTCACAACTTGTTGTATCAATATTGTTATGTGGATATTTATTTTTTAGAAGTGATATTTTAAAGTTACATAAAGATGAAAATCTGCATTTTGATCGATATACGATAAAAAGAGCACTGCAGATTGGACTACCGGTAGGATTGGATCGATTTGTGACAAGTAGTGCCTATATCGCATTTACACGTATCGTATCTCCATTAGGCACTATTGCGATTGCGGCTAACAGTTTTGGGATCACCGCAGAAAGTTTGTGTTACATGCCCGGCTATGGGGTGCAAAGTGCTGCAATAACATTGATTGGACAAAGCATTGGCGCAAAGCGTCAGGATTTAACCTATCGTTTAGGATTATTGACAACAGGCCTTGGTGTTGTTTTGATGACATGTTCCGGTTTATTTATGTATTTTGGCTCTCCTTTTATGATGCATTTATTAACACCGGATGCACAAATCGTTAACTTAGGTGTACAGATACTTCGCATAGAAGCTTTTGCCGAACCAATGTATGGAGCCAGTATTGTCGTAGCCGGTGTGTTACAAGGCGCTGGCGATACTCTATCTTCTTCTTTGATGAATCTTATCAGTATGTGGTTTGTTCGAATTCCTTTGGCGACATTATTAGCTGGTCAACATGGTCTGCAGGGTGTTTGGTTTGCGATGGCCTTGGAACTGAATGTGCGCGGTATTTTATTTTTGATTCGACTCTTTCGCAAAAAATGGATGTATCGTATAAAATTTTCACAAGAATGACTCTTCATTGTTTTTAAAAAGAGATAATGGTATTCTTATCCTATGAATGATAGACATGCGAAAATATTGGAATTGTTAAGTCGATATCATAAAATGGAAGTCACACGTCTTTCAGAGCTTTTAAATGTTTCTCAAGTGACGATTCGAAAAGATCTGATTGCTTTAGAACAAAGTGGAATGTTGATAAGGGAACATGGTTATGCCACGTTAAATAACAGTGATGATATTAATAAACGATTGGCGTATCATTTTGAACAAAAGATGCAGATCGTAAAAAAAGCAGCACAGCTTGTAGAAGATGGTGAAACGATATTTATCGAAAGTGGTTCTTGTTGTGCTTTATTGGCAGTAGAAATTGCACAGACAAAAAAAGATGTGACAATTGTGACCAATTCAGCGTTTATTGCGGATTATGTACGTAAGATCGAAAATGTGGAAATTGTACTTTTAGGAGGAAATTATCAAAAAGAATCGCAAGTTATGGTAGGACCGATGACAGCACAGTGTGCCCAGGCTTATTTTGCGGATAAACTTTTTATTGGGACAGATGGTTTTAGTATTCGTACAGGCTTTACCGGTAATGACTATATGCGAAGTGTAGCGGTACAAGATATGGCCAAACAAGTTGAAAAAGTCATTGTGGTAACCGATTCTTCCAAGTTTTATCAAAAAGGAAATGTTTCTTTGATTGATACAAGTCGAATTCATACTTTGATCACCAATAAAGATATTCCATTAGAACAAGAACAATATTTATTAACACAGAATGTTAAGATCATAAAGGCTTAGAAAAAACAATCTAAGCCTTTTTTTATAAATTCGTTTTGATAATCAATTAAATCTTCTTTTTGGAGGGCTTTGAAATCTTTATAAGCATATTCTCTATGCATCATTTCATATTTGCGTTCTCCAAATTGATGGAAAGGAAGCAGCTGTACTTGGGTTAATCCGATTTTGCTAATTAAACTAGCTAAACCTTTGGCATCCTGTAAAGAGTCATTAAATTCAGGGATTACGGGAATACGAGGCAGTATAGTTAATCCTTGATTTACAGCCCATTTTAAGTTGTTTATAATCAGTTGATTATAAACACCAGTGCCTTCAAAATGTCGATGGGTATCATAATGTTTGACATCAAATAATAATAAATCAAATAATGGTGCCAATTCATGAAATGTCTGTTCTGGAATATAGCCAGTCGTTTCAATCGCAACGTGAAGATCATATTTTTTCAATTCCCTGACCAGATCTTTTAAAAATTCGGGTTGTGACATTCCTTCTCCACCGGATATGGTGATACCACCGTTAGATTCTTCATAAAAATCTTTATCTTGTAAGGCAATACGAACGATTTCTTCAATGTCTTTGGTTTCTCCTTCATTGGATAAAGCGCTTTGAAGACAATTTGAAACACAAGTCAGACATCCTTTACAAAGCGATTCATCAATATGAATTGTTTCATCTCTATAAGAAATCGCATGATTTGTACAACTTTGAATACATTGAAGACAGTGAACACATTTCTTTTTGTCCCATAAAATTTGAATGGTTTCACTTTGACTTTCTGGATTTGCACACCATTTACAACGTAGCGGACAACCTTTTAAAAATATAGTAGTTCGAATGCCTGGTCCATCGTGAATTGAAAATTTTTGTATATTAAAAATCAAACCTTTTTTCATACCGTTAGTGTAACAAGATATGATAAGAATGTAAATAATAAAGTTTCAAATGAAACCAAAAATAATTACAAATGAATTGACAATTATAAAAACACTCTATAGACTAAAGGTATATGGAGGAACTTTTATGGAAAATACACAACATTTTGGATCTCTGACACCACGTATGCAAAAATATCGTCAGAGTGTTTTAGATACTAAACCTTATGTTCGTTCACAAAGAGCATTATTATGTACGGAAGCATATAAGGCGAATCAAGAAAAGCCGGTTGTTTTAAAACGTGCTTTGATGTTAAAGAATATTTTAGAGAAAATGGATATTTATATTGAAGATGAAAGTCTGCTGGTAGGTAATCAGGCAGAGTCAAATCGAGATGCTCCGGTATTTCCTGAGTATACCATGGAATTTGTGATCAATGAGTTGGATACTTTTGAAAAACGAGATGGTGATGTATTTTATATTACTGAGCAAACTAAAGAAGAACTTCGTTCCATTGCTCCTTTCTGGGAAAATAATAATCTTCGTGCTAAAGGTATGGCCATGCTTCCTAAAGAAGTGGATGTATATATGGAAACTGGTTTTTTTGGCATGGAAGGAAAATTGAACGCTGGTGATGCGCATTTAGCTGTATATTATGAAAGGATGTTAAAAGAAGGATTAAAAGGATATGAAGATCGTACACGACAAGCCAAAGAAGCTTTAGACCTTTGTGATCCTGCCTCTATTAGTAAATATCATTTTTATGAAGCTGTCTTGATTGTTATAGAGGCTGTAAGAAACTTTTCTAAGCGTTATGCAGATCTTGCTAGAGAGAAGGCAAAAACCGCAACAGCTCAAAGACGGAAAGAATTATTAGAGATTGCCAGAATTTGTTCTAAAGTTCCGTATGAAGCAGCCGAAAGTTTTTATGAAGCTATTCAGTCCATCTGGTTGATTCAGGTAGTATTACAGATAGAATCTAATGGACATTCGGTATCTTTTGGCCGTTTTGATCAATATATGCAGCCATATTATCAAAAAGATAAAGAACAAGGCTTGATTGATGAGTCTCACGCATTGGAACTTTTGAGCAATCTTTGGATCAAAGCTTTGACCATCAACAAAGTACGTTCACAAGCGCATACTTTTTCCAGCGCTGGTTCACCAATGTATCAAAATGTGACAATTGCAGGACAAACAACCGATAAAAAGGATGCGGTTAATGAAATGTCATATTTAGTACTTCGTTCGGTAGCTCAAACACGTTTGACACAACCAAACTTAACGGTACGTTATCATGCACATATAAATCCTAAATTTTTTGATGAGTGTATAGAAGTGATGAAATTAGGCTTTGGTATGCCTGCTTTTAACAATGATGAGATCATCATCCCATCTTTTATTGATAAAGGAGTCAAAGAAGAAGATGCGTACAACTACAGTGCTATTGGATGTGTAGAAACAGCTGTTCCAGGGAAATGGGGTTATCGTTGTACGGGTATGAGCTATATGAATTTCCCAAGAATTCTTTTGATGGCTATGAATGATGGCATTGATCTGACAAGCCAAAAACGATTCACAAAAGGCTATGGTCAGTTTACAGATATGAAAAGCTTTGATGAATTGATGAATGCATGGGATAAGACAGTTCGAGAATTAACACGAATGAGTGTGATCGTAGAAAATACGATTGATCAGGCTTCAGAAAAAGAAGTGCCGGATATTTTATGTTCTACATTGGTAGATGATTGTATTGCCAGAGGAAAGACCATAAAAGAAGGCGGCGCCATTTATGACTTTATTTCTGGCTTACAAGTTGGAATTGCCAATATGGCAGATAGTTTGGCAGCTATTAAAAAATTGGTGTTTGAAGAAAAGAAGATCACGCAAAAAGACTTATGGGATGCGATCTTAGATAACTTTACAAGTCCTGAAAATCAAAAGATTCAGAAAATGTTGATCAAAGAAGCACCAAAATATGGTAATGATGAAGATTATGTAGATCAATTGATCGTACAGGCTTACGCATCTTATATCGATGAGATGAAGAAGTATCCAAATACTCGTTATCATAGAGGGCCTATTGGAGGAATTCGTTATGCGGGTACTTCTTCTATTTCAGCTAATGTCGGTCAAGGCTTTGGAACCATGGCAACTCCAGATGGACGTAAGGCAAGAGAAGCTTTGGCAGAAGGTTCTAGTCCGGCACATTCGATGGATACACATGGTCCAACAGCTGTATTTAAAAGTGTTTCCAAATTGCCGACAATTGAAATTACCGGAGGTTCTTTACTCAATCAAAAAGTAACACCGGCCATGTTGTCAACAGAAGAAAATAAACAAAAATTGGAAATGATGCTTAGAACATTTTTCAATCGACTTCATGGATATCATGTGCAATATAATGTCGTTGATAAAGAAACATTATTGGATGCACAAAGACACCCTGAAAAACATCAGGATCTTATTGTTCGTGTAGCAGGATATTCTGCCTTCTTCAATGTCTTAAGCAAGGCTACACAAGATGATATCATTGCCCGAACTGAACAACAGTTATAAAAAAATCAGATGTTGAATTTTCAGCATCTGTTTTTTTTACATATCTTAATGTTTAGAAAGCTTTAAAACAGTATCCAAGCTTAATCCTGTCATGCGGGCAATAAAATCGTGCTGCAATCCTTCTGACAACATCTTTTGTGCTATTTCTTTAGCTTTATTACTTGTTCCTTTTGAATAGCCGATTTTCTTTCCGCTTTGGAAACCGATTTCCTTTCCCTCATCAATACACTGTTGTTTATAATCCTGTAAAGCCTGACACATATGGATCACACCTTTCTGACTGTGCGTTTGTATAAATTCTTCATTCAATT
>CABVDD010000066.1 GCA_902497095.1 uncultured Faecalicoccus sp. | reverse complement strand
TGATGGACAAAAATGTTTTAATTATTTTGTGTGTCTACTTGACACAAGCTGATCAACAATTCCGCTTTAATTCTGTTAATCAATTGCATTTTCAATTCCGCATTGTCTTGAAGCTGATGAAGCAAAAGCTGAAGATCTTCGTTTTTCTTTTCAAAAACATCAAATTGTAATTTTTGATTGATTTCACGATTTGTGGTCATGGTTAGTACATGGACCATATTCTTCTGTAAATCTGGAATCTTGATTGGTTCAGCTATATGAGAATAAAAGTAGTCAGCATTGGTGGTTCCACTTTTATCGACCTTTTTTGTCGAGAAAGTTTTAAGCTTTGCCAAAGTAAGATTTTTCATCTTCCCATTTTCACAAGCCGCATGATACATTTTGGTTAAGCTTCGAATATCACAAGGCTTTCCATTTCCCAATGTAATTACCAAGTCATTTGCATTCACAGAAGAATAAGATTCCTGTTGTTCTTGCCATTCTTTTAAGAGCATAGCTACCGCTCGATGCAAATGAACATTTCGTATCGCAGAGGATTGTTTATACATCAATATCAATCTTGTATTTGTTTGATTAAATCCCTCATAACGAAACTGTTGAACGATTTGAGATTCCGGCAGCATTGAAATAGAATTCATGTTCAACCGCTTTAAGATCTTATCGGATCTGATATAGCAGTGATCCGAATCAATCAGATTTCTATCAACATGAATATTCTCCCATGTAAGTCCGATAACCTCGTTAATACCTAATCCTGTTGAAAATAAAATCTGCACCAGTAAAAACAAACGAATATCTCCAGCATTTCTAAACAAATTTTCTACATGAGCTAAATTCCATTCTTGGCTGGTTGATTTTTTAGGAACTTCATTCACACAGACATCAAGGAAAGGATTCAAAGAGATCAGGTTCTCTGTAACAAGATAATCAAATGCGTTTCTTAATAAAGTTAGAGCACATCGTTGCATACTGACCGGAACATATTTTGTTCCTTTTTGATGCCGCTTTCCTTGAGCCGGTGTTTTTCTTAACGATTCCATCGTTTGGAATCCGAAGTCTTGGTGTATATCACTAATTACTTTATTACCAAAGATCTTTTCAAGATAATTCCTAACAATCCCTTGATACATTTCGCATCGTGATATCGACCATTTTCGTGAACCTACTTTAATAATATATTGTTTCAGAAAATCAACGATCTTTGAATCTTGATCTATATGAATTCTGTCATAATCGATCGTTTCTTCCAGTTCCTTTTGCCTGGCAACAGCCGATGAATAATCATAATAGGTTTCCCATACCGTCTTTTTGGTTCCATTTTTATCTACTTTTTGAAAAATGACTGAATATGCTTTTCTTCTCTTTGTAATAATTGCCATTGTCTATTCGCTCCTCATATTTTTTCATTCAGCCATCTGTCAAATGATTCTTTCGAAATTCGAATGGATGATCCTATGCGAAATGATTTAAAACGGTTTTCCTGTACTAATTGATATGCAGAATTTTTCCCAATTCCAAGAATTTTCATTATTTCCTGTACTGTATATGTCTTTTTTTCACATAAAACTGGTTTCATTACAATCACCTCACTTTCATTTTAGTTATCCATAAATTTATATACAAATGTGCGATTATTACAATTCATCTTAATCAAATACTGTATAAACTTATTGCAGCTGTATAAACTTATTGTATTCAAAAAATAGTTTCCAATATCAGGTCCAATCAAAAAGCAATACTTTTAAGCTCGATCTCTATGAATCCCAAAACTAATCATCATTTTACAATCAACCAAATGAATCTCTCTTTTTGATAACGAGCCTATTTTGTTTAAAAGACGAGATTTATCAATAGTTCTTACTTGTTCTAACAGAATGATTGATCCCTCTCTCAACCCATCTTTTTCCTTTAATGAAAAATGCGTAGGTAAATAATGTTTTTTGTGATTTCCTGAAGTTAATGCTGCAACAATTACGGTAGGTGCATATTTATTTCCCTTATTATTTTGGATGATAACTACTGGCCGTATCCCTCCCTGCTCTGAACCAAAGCTAGGATTTAAATTGGCATAATATATATCACCTTTTTTAATTTTCATTATTCCACCTCCAATTATGTAAAACCGGACACATTTTGTATCCGGTTTATAAATATATGAACTTTGTTTCTCTATTTATCCCTGATTACCCGAAAAACGAAAGGATATCATTAGACAAGCCTTGGCAAGCTTTCATGAGAATTTCACTCCCGCAAGGTTCTCTTGCAGCTGCTCCCTTTGCGTGATCCTATAAAAAGGGCTGAGGCTGGGCAGAAGTATCATTATTACTTAAGATCATCATGGCCAAATGATTGCCAAATCATTTTTATAGTTCTGTATTTATCGCTCGAATAAGAAATATTGTCACCGCGTACATACTAAAAGGCTCAAATCTTAAGAAACGTATCTAATGACTGGTATTCTTTTTTCAAAGATCCAATAAGAGTTTTAAACTCTTCAATAAATAGGCATTGTAATTGATAAAAATTAGTCGCTGTTGATACTTTTTTTTATTTTTTTCTTTAATCGTTTAATTCGACTATATATAGCAGAAGATGTCATATTAAAAAAAAGAGAGATATCCTTTGTAGAATATCCCTTTGTCTTCAACAATATTATTTCTAAAGTTTTCTTATCCACATTCGATAGACAATCATATAATTCTTCATCTTTGATATCATTCAACATATCTTCTACTGAATTCCAATTCGTTCTATCATAGCTAGCATATACATCAAAAAAACTTTCCTTTGTAGGAATTTGTTTAGATCTGAGCCTACGATCTCTTTTAAACTCCTCCCAATCATATTGATTGATTTTTTGAATTATTTCTTCATCAACTCCCAAATCTTGCAATAATTCATTTTCTTTCTTTTTATTATTTTTCCACTTTAAAAATTCTTTTGTATAATTATAACTCATATTTTACTCCTTTCATTAAATAAAAATCGAATAATGAAAAGAGAGGAGGAGATCTACATTTGTGATTCATTATTATAAAAAAACGGCAAACACTTAATGTGCTTGCCCTACTGTAGATAATTTGCTTTACTCTATTTATTCAATTTAAATCTTTTTAAGCTTTCTGGCTCAACTGGTTGTCCAAGACCCATCATACAAGCACTATTTACTGTAGTAATAGCCAACTGTGAAATCAGTGAAGCAAATAGTTTACAGCACTTATTATAAATAGTATTCATCATTTCCATTCCTCCCGAAAAAAGATTATCACGAAACTAAAATAAAGTAAGCACGTTTGGCTAACATGTACAAATCTTGTTCGAAATGTTCAAAAAAAATCAACTTTTTATATACCAATATACATAATTTTAATTTTATGTATATCCGTTTTTTATATTTCTCTTTTCTGTTAAATACAAGTCGTAAAAATAATAATACAATAAACCCGTAAACTAATTAGGAGTAATGTATGAAAAAAACTAACGGCTTAAAAGTTGCTAGAGAATCTAAGAATATATCTCAAAAAGAGTTAGCAATCAAGATGAATATAGATATCCAAACTATTAAGAATTGGGAAGAAGGAATTGGTACACTATCCTATGATAATTTAATTAATTTATGTAATTACCTAGATACTAATCCAAATCAGATTCTATTTGGCGAGCAAAGAAAAGGATTGCGATTAAGCAGACTTTCTGTATCCCAACAATTAAAAATTAAACAAATTTATCTTGAAATGTTATCCCTAGATAAGGAGTAAGTTATGGACTTACCAGATAAAATTAGATATTTACGAGCTGAAATACTGCATCTGAAGAAAACTGAGTTTGCAAGAAAGTTACACGTTTCTAGATTAACCATACATAATTGGGAAAGAGGTATCTCCACTCCCACTCCAGAAAATATAAAAGTAATTTGTACATGCTGTAATGTAACTCCGGATTTTTTAATTATTCCTGAAGTTGAATATGAGTTAAATCCTTCTGGGTTGGATGATGACGGTTATGAGTTATTACAGAATTTAATACATTATTTTGAAAAAAAGTAAGAGGTGTCCAAATGAAAAATGCAATATATAAAAGTTTAAATAAAGCTCAAGTGAATATAGAAAAAGACGTATTTGAGTATGGTTGGTATGCTTTTAAGCAATACTTTATTTTTCTTATCATTATGACTCCTTTATCTATACTCACACATTCAACTGACAAGTTTATCCTCTTTATCATTTCTTTCATTCCTTTTCGTAAGTACTTGGGTGGATTCCATTTTAACAATGCTATTTTTTGTACCTTATTTTCTATTTTATTTTCCATCATAATTGTTATCGTTTTACCAAATTCATTTGATTTTGAAATATTACCTTCTACATCTCTTTTTAAGTATGGAATTTTTATCTTTCTTTTATTCTCTATTATTGTATCCTTAATAGGGCCTGTTGACCACCCGAACAAGCAGCTATGTGAAGAGGAAAAACAAATATTTAAACAAAAAGCTTTAATTACTTTAATTGCTGAATTTATCGCGTTTTGTGGATTTCTTTTAATAAACAAGAAATACTCCTCTATAATTCTATATACAACCTTGTTCTGTTTATTTAATTTATTGTGTGGTAAAATACGAATGTTATTTTTGTGGTAAAATAACATTTTTTTAGTTTTAATTAAGGAGTTTTCATGAAAGTTTTGATTTACGATGACAATTTAGATGATATCCATATTTTAAAAAATCTATTAAATAGTTATGCTACATTAAATAATATAGAATTTGACATACACATTTGTCCTTCAAAACAATATTTATTGAAGAATATCAATCAATATGACATACTTTTTTTAGACATTGAATTAAACAAAGAAAACGGAATTAATATAGGACTCGAACTAAGTAAGATCAATAATTCCTGTAGAATAGTGATAACATCTTCATATGGCATATACGCACTGCAAGGCTACAAAGTGCATGCTGATGCTTATTTTTTAAAACCATTAAATCCTATTGAGTTTAATATAGAATTAGAAGAACTAATTTCCTGGATAACTAAAAAATATGATGGGTTTTTCGAAAAAAGCATCTCTAACAAAAAGATATTATATAATTCTATTATTTACATAGATGTATATGATAGAAAAACAAGAATTCATTTTACAAACGGTAAAAAAATTTCAACTTCTTTTACAATGAAAGAATGGGAACAACGATTAAAAACTGATGTTTTCTTTAAAATTCATAAATCTTTTATTATAAATTATATATGTCTTTTTGACTATCTTTTTATATCTCCTTAAATGTCCGCAAAGCCTTATTTTATAGGCTCTACGGGCATTTTGCTTTTGTGGTAAACCTCACATATCTAGGTCTATCTTCTTATATTTTCGCTATCAAGCGTGGTTAAAATCGTGGTAAATACTTCTATGCGATTAGACGCTGAACCTCTGATTTTGCGGTATCTATGGACGCATGAGCGTACCAGTTCATTGTGATACTGATGTTTGAATGTCCCATGATATACTGTAAATCTTTTGGGTTCATGTTCTTGCTAGCCAGCCTTGTGCAGAATGTATGGCGTAGCGTATGCGGTGTGATATGTGGCAAGGGATTGTCCTTGTGGTGCTTGTTATATTTCTTTACCATACGGACAAATAAGGCGTTGTAATCAATCGCAACTTTGGGCTTGCCTTTATGATTGACAAATAAGAAATTGCTCTGTCCGTCTATCACAAATGGTTCTGCCTTTGGGCGTTTCTTCATAACCCGTTGAAATGCCTGTATTGTTTCTCTACTTAATGGCACTTGTCTTATTCCGCTTTTCGTCTTAGGCGTTTCAATATAATAGCCCTGTTCCTTGCTCTTTAGTAACTGGTGGTCGATAATTACAACTTCATTCTTGAAATCAATATCAGCTACTGTCAGTCCGCACAGTTCCGAGATACGAAGTCCAGTCTTTAACAGTATCAGCACATCATCATAATGCTTGTGATACACATTGTCTGTCTTGATAAATGAGAGTAAGGCTTGTTCCTGTTCCTCTGTCAATGCGACTTTCTCTTTGGTATCATTTTCTAGG
>CABVDD010000065.1 GCA_902497095.1 uncultured Faecalicoccus sp. | reverse complement strand
CAATCCTTCTAAACAAGATGTAATAGGATCTTGTCCGATATAAGGGAAAATTCCCTGGCAGGCTATCGTTTGTTTTTCTTTTTTATCAACATTTTCCAAAACAATTCCAGAAACTTTACCATTTTCACTAACTATTTCTTTTGGAATATGTTTCGTAATGACTTTGATCTTATCATTATTTTGAATCTGATCTTGAATTCGTTTTTCAGCACGGAATACATCTCTTCGGATAACGATCGTTACCGAATTGACAAACTGTGTTAAATATAAACTTTCTTCTAAAGCTGAATTTCCGCCACCGATCACGACAACATCTTTTCCTCTAAAAAAGGCACCATCACATACGGCACAAAATGATACGCCGCGTCCAATATTTTCTTGTTCGCCTGGAATCTGCAGTAAACGCTCTTTTGTTCCAGTAGCTACGATCACTGCTTTTCCTTCTACGATCGTTCCATCGCTTAAGTATACTTTTTTATCCGCATCTACTTTTTCTACATCACCATATGCATACTCCGCTCCAAAAGATGTTGACTGTTCAAACATCTGTGTAGCCAAATCTACTCCGGATAATTCTTTGACACCAGGATAGTTGGAAATCAAATGTGTTTTGATAAGTTTTCCTCCTGGTGCTCCATTATCTAATAATAAAGTTTTTAAGCCGGCACGAGATCCATATACACTGGCAGCCATTCCGGCTGGCCCGGCTCCTATGATTACCAAATCGTATTGTCGCTCCATGCTCGTTCCTCCTTACATATTTCAATCAATTCACGAAGATCTGTGATCTGTTTACATGGGTGTGCCTGTTTTTGTTGTTCTAACTGTCTAGGATCGTTACTGAATCCTATTGAGTAAGCTGCCATGTTTTTAGCACATTCAATATCTGTCACATTGTCTCCTACATATATTACATCATCATGTCCCACTTTTAACAAGTTACATGCTTCTAATAATCCTGATGGACTTGGTTTAGGTTCTGGAAGTTGTTCTTTACCTAACACCACTTCAAAATAAGGCTCCAGATGAATGGCCTGCAGTCCCATTTTCACAACACCGATTCGTTTATTGGAAACAACAGCCATTTTATAACCTTGTTCATGTAAAGTTGATACCGTTTCAAAAGCATTGGGCATAGGTTTCAACAAAGTATCGTGTAATTGAATGTTGATTTTCTGATATAAGGCAATCACATCATCCAGTTCTTCTTTTTTAAAATACTTAGAAAATGTTTCTTCTAAAGTAGGCCCAAAGAAAGAATATAGTTCTTCTTGTGAAAGCGTATGTTCCGGTTTACGAATACGGAATACTTCTTTAAACGTTTCAAATACCAAATGTTTAGAATCTTGCAGCGTACCATCTAAATCAAAAAGAATGACCGGTTTTTGATTCCAGTGAAAAGCTTTATGCAAGATTCCGCTCAACCCTAAAATTCCAAGCAGTACGATCGCAAGCGATACCAGCTGAGAAACTCTAAAAGCGCCAATCATCAAAGAATCGGTGCGCAAACCTTCTACCAAAAAGCGAAGTACTCCATACCATATACAGTACATAAATGCACAATCGCCTCTTCTTTTATAAAAGTGTTTACGAAAAATAAAATAGATAAACAAAAATCCTAAGATATTTCCCACACTTTCATAAAGAAAAGTCGGTTCTCGATAAGCACCTTGAATATACATCTGATCTTTGATAAAAGATGGAAACCAAGCATAGTAACTTTCCGAAACGATCTTTCCGAAAGCTTCCTGATTCATAAAGTTGCCCCATCGTCCAAAAGCCTGGGCTACCATGACACCTGGCATAATACAGTCAGCCATGCGCAGCACATTGATTTTTTGTTTCTTAAAGTAATAAATACTATATAAAACACCAACGATCAAACCACCGTAAATGGCAAGCCCGCCATTCCAAATCGCAATGATCTGATCTGGATGTGCACTATAAAAATCCCATTCAAAAATGACATAATACAATCGTGCACCCACAATGGATAAAGCCATCATAGGAATCACGTAGTCTTCTAAGATTGTTTTACTATAACCCCATCTTTTCATAGAATGTTGGGCTAAAAAGTAGGCTGATAAAACACCTGTTAAGATCAGGACCGCATACCATGTAACATGTAATCCGCCTATGGAAAGAATGATCCTTGTATTAGGAAACAGCTGCATCGTCTTCATCCTCTTCTTTATTGGCTGCGATTTTCTTTAAAACCATTTCTTCAAATTCTTTGGCCGAATCAAATCCTTCCTGCAACAACAAATAATTTGTCACTGCCGTTTCAATGATCGTTGACATCGGACGTCCGCCACTTACTGGAATTCGCATTTTTAAGATCTTAACGCCCATGATTTCAGAATACTCTTTTTCTTCAATTCCTACACGATCATATTCTTCGTTGCCGTCAAAAGGAACCAGCTCTATTTGAAAATCAATATTGGTTTGATGAGCAAAAGCTCCAACACCATACATACGGCCTACATTAATGATGCCCACACCGCGAAGTTCCATAAAACCTTCTAACATCTTTGGTGTTCTTCCGACTAAAACATTATGGATGCGATAACAATCTATACGATCATCCGCGATTAACTGATGTCCTTTTTTGATCAGTTCCAGGGCAATTTCACTTTTTCCCATACCAGAAGAGCCAGTGATCATGACACCAATTCCATAAATACGCATCAGTTCACCATGTATAATGATGGAATGTGCCAGCTTTTCATCCAGATAATTCGTTACGTTGACAATCGCATGCGCTGTTTCTACAGCGGTTTTAAAAATAGGAAAATTTTTACGACTTGCGATTTCTGCCAAAATCGGCGGACATTCATGTCCGTGCGCAATCACGATAGCTGGTGTATCATCGCCCGTTAAAAACTCAAAACTTCTGCGTTGTGAGACTTCATCCATTTCCTGTTCTATATATAAGATCTCTTTATCTCCTAAAATTGCCAAACGCTTAGTAACGGTATTTGGAAAATAACCAACCAACTCCAATCCGGGACGATTGGTTTCTGCCGTGACAAGTTTACGTTTTAAACTTTCTTCATTTCCCGTTACTCTTTCCCAGTTAAATTTTGCCGCTAAATCTTTTACGCTGATCGTTGGCTGCGTTTCTTGTTGTGACACATTCTCACTTCCTTTCCAATAAAGGCTTCAAATATTGCCCGGTATAACTTTGCGGACATGCCGCCACTTGTTCCGGTGTTCCTGTAACCAAGATTTGTCCACCATCCTGGCCACCTTCTGGACCAATATCAATTATTTGATCGGCACACTTAATGACATCTAAATTATGTTCGATCACAACCACGGTATCTCCATGATCCACTAGACGCTGTAATACTTCAATCAATTTACGCACATCATCACTATGTAAACCAGTCGTTGGCTCATCCAACACGAATAGCGTTTTTCCTGTTGCCTTTTTCTGTAGCTCACTGGCTAATTTAACACGCTGTGCCTCACCGCCAGACAACGTAGTCGCACTTTGCCCTAATTTAATATATGATAGTCCAACATCATATAATGTTTGTAGTTTATGACGAATCTTAGATACGTTAGAGAAAAATTCCAATGCTTCTTCCACGGTCATATCTAATACATCGGCAATATTTTTTCCTTTATAGCGAACCTGCAAAGTTTCTTCATTATATCGTTTTCCATCACATTGATCACAAGGTACATAGACATCGGGTAAAAAATGCATAGAAATTCGCAAAATACCGTCCCCTTGACAAGCTTCGCAACGCCCGCCTTTGACATTAAAAGAAAAACGTCCTTTATCATAGCCTAACATCTTTGCTTCTTTGGTTTGGGCAAATAAATCTCGAATATCATCAAAAACGCCCGTATATGTGGCCGGATTGCTTCGTGGGGTACGCCCGATTGGATCTTGTCCGATTTCAACGATCTTATCAATATTTTCTAAACCTTTGATCTCCTTACATTTTCCCGGTTTGATCCGTAAACGTCCCAGAGCGTTTTGCACACCATGCGTTAATACTTCCGTAACTAGACTCGATTTACCAGATCCGGAA
Organism: uncultured Faecalicoccus sp.; assembly: GCA_902497095.1. GTDB lineage: Bacteria > Bacillota_I > Bacilli_A > Erysipelotrichales > Erysipelotrichaceae > Faecalicoccus. Next base: position 2,179 of record CABVDD010000065.1, on the reverse strand, counting down.
ACACCGGTGACAACTGTAAAAGTACCTAATTTAAAATCCACGGTTACATTTTTTAAATTGTTTTGACTGGCTCTTACAATACGAAGCTTTTTTCCATTTCCCTTACGCCGCTTAGAAGGTACTTCAATTTTCTTTTTACCGCTCAGATACGCACCTGTAATAGAATTTGGATTTTCCATGATCTGTTGTGGCGTGCCTGCCGCAACGATCTGTCCACCATGAATACCAGCTCCCGGACCGACATCAACGATATAATCACTGGCTCGCATCGTATCTTCATCATGTTCTACCACAATTAATGTGTTTCCTAAATCACGCATATCTTTTAAAGCGGAAATCAGGCGATCATTATCTCTTTGATGTAAACCAATGCTTGGCTCATCTAATACATACATGACACCTGTTAATTTAGAACCAATTTGTGTTGCCAGACGAATACGCTGTGCTTCTCCTCCTGATAAAGTAGAAGCTAGACGATCCAATGTCAAATAGTTTAAACCGACATGATTCAAAAACTCCAGACGGTTTTTAATTTCTTTGATGATCAAATGCGCAATATTTTCCTGCATCGGTGTCAGCTCTAAGTGATTCGTAAAATCTAAAGCTTCTTTAATCGACATCTGTGTCCACTCGTGAATGTTTTTTCCACCTACACGCACGCTTAAAGCTTGTTCATTTAAACGCGCTCCATGACATACCGGACAAGGTGCATCCGCAATAAAAGATCCATACCAATCTCTAGACATAGCCGAAGTTGTTTCCATATATCGTCTCTCGATCATTGGAACAACTCCTTCGATATATTCATTTTTAGTCTGGTGAATACCACCGCGAGAATGTAACTGATATGCGATAGGTACATCCGATCCATACAATATGTAATTTAATTTTTTCTTTGGTAATTCTTGGATAGGAATACTTGTATCAATCTGATAATAATCGATCAATGCCTGCATACGTTGCCATTCCAGATTTTCCGTATTCACAATATTTTTATAATAACGTATACCGCCTTTATCAATCGATAAAGATGGATCTGGAATCAATAATTGTAAATCCACTTTTTGCGTGATCCCTAAACCTTTACATTCTGGGCAGGCACCAAAAGGTGCATTAAAACTAAACAATTTCGGTTCCAGCTTCGGTACGCTAAATCCACATATTTTACAGGCATAATTACTGGAGAACAAAATTTCTTCCTCTTTGGTCAATAAGATCGCAAGTCCATCACTTAGTTTTAATGCGGTTTCCAAAGAATCGTGAAAACGAGAGCGATTATCTGATTTCACGATACGATCGACAACAACATCGATATTATGTTTTTTGTTCTTTGCCAATGGTTCTACTTCTTCCAAATAGACAATTTCTCCATCCAGACGAATACGAACATAGCCTTCTTTGATCAATTTATCTAAAAGATCTTTATGCGTTCCCTTCTTGCCGGATATTATCGGTGCCAAAATCGTACAACGAGTTCCATCTTTTAACTCCATGATACGATCGATCATCTCCTTGATCGTACTGCCGGTAATAGGTTCATTGTGATGCGGACAATAAGGTACACCGATTCGAGCATACATCAAACGTAAATAATCATAAATTTCCGTGACGGTTCCTACCGTACTTCGAGGATTGTTTGAAGTTGTTTTTTGATCGATCGCAATAGCTGGCGATAAACCATCGATTTGATCTACATCAGGTTTCTCACTGTTTCCTAAAAATTGTCTGGCATAAGCCGACAAAGATTCCATATAGCGTCTTTGTCCTTCCGCATAGATCGTATCAAATGCCAAAGACGTTTTTCCACTGCCAGATACCCCTGTCATAATGACCAACTGATCACGAGGTATTTCTAAATCTATATTTTTTAAGTTGTTTTCACGAGCTCCTTTTATCGTAATTGTTTTACGTTCCATATTCATCACCTGCTTTGTTATTATATCATAGGAAAAACACTTAACCTATCAACAAGACCATATCTTCAAAGTATAAAACAATTTTTATAAAAGTAAAAAACTTTTCATACTTTTTCAAAATTTTATCGTATTTAATAATAGGCAGCTTAGTTCTAAAAAGAAAAAACAAATACACAGTTACTACAAGCTCAAGATTCATTTTCATCGATCTATAGAAAGGATGTGGTCTTCTTGTCAATGAATCCCTATGATCTCTGTTTAAA
>CABVDD010000064.1 GCA_902497095.1 uncultured Faecalicoccus sp. | reverse complement strand
TGCCAGAAGATCTTCTATCTTTTATATACGTTTATTTTTTTTAAAAGTATGAAAATTTTTTGAAAAAATTTTATTTTTGATCTTATAAACATAAAAAAAGGATGTATTAACACACATCCCATTTCAACTTATCGATCTAATACATCATGAATCGATATATTCATATCTAAATCTGCATCCTGATCCGTACCTTTTTTCAATGTCATATAAATCAACATCATAGCTGCACCTATGATACAAACTCCGATTAAAGAAAGTGATGAGATACCGGATAAGATAAATCCTAAGGCAAAGAACACCCATGTTTCTCTGGATGCCAATACATTGATGACAATCGCAAATCCTAAAGCAGGAATCAAGCCTTTAGCTATGCTTAAACCTTTTAATATGACAACAGGACAGGCTCCAACCAAAGAAATGATCCAACTATTAGGAATCAAGACTAATAAGAAAGCGGGTATCATCACTCGTAAACCTTGCATAAATATTCCTAACATTTGTTGTCTTTCCATGGTCTTAAAATCAGCTTGTAAAGCGGCTTGATCCATTTTTTGCACTAATTGAATAGCTTTTGTTCGACATAGTTTTGTCAAAGTTAATCCAATCACTGATAAAGGTATCGCAATAGCAATGGATATAGAAATCACATAATCCACAGGAAGATTTCCATGTAGCCCATGTACCATTAAAATCGAAGATGCAATCGAGGCTAGCGCTACATCCGGTGCTACAGCAGCTCCAACATTAGCCCATCCTAAAGCCATCATTTGAAGATATCCACCTAAAAGTATACCTTCTGTTAAATACCCAGAGACTAAACCAACTAATGTACAGGCCACTAAGGGTTGATGAAACTGAAACTCATCTAATACTCCTTCTACACCGGCCAAAAAAGCAACAATCAATATAAGCAGGCAAGTTACTAAAGACATGAAAAGCACTCCTATCTTCTAATTAAATTAACTATACAATAATTCTTTCATTTTTAACATTTTTCCAAACAAAGAATCAAATTTTAAAACCTTAAAACTTGTAATTTTTATCTATACTTCCCCCGCTGTTTTTTCTAGCAAGACTATAGTTTATGTTTTCACCTTATACTTATTCTTTGTCGTATAAGATATTGCTGTCAACAAACCCAAATCCGTAAATTTTAAGACAAAGCTTCGAATCGTAGCATATGCTGCATCTCCGTATGCTTTTTCTAATTCTTTCGTTGAGAATTCTTCCGTACCAAAATAAGATAAGACAAATTTCCATAACTTATCTTCTTTGTTTGTGATTTTCTTATGTTCTAAAGATGATCGATATACAGACAAAGTATCATCCTGTAATGGCTGTTTGATTTTATTATAAACATTATTTATAAAATACAACAAAATTGGTGTTATATCTATTTTATGTGTATAGCGATAATTATCTTCAATTGTTTGATAGGCATCATAATATTGTTTTCTTGTCTTTTCAATAAGACTGGAAAAAGGAATAAACAATACTGATTGATAACCTCTTTGTATCAAAAACCAAAGATGTACTAATCGGGCCATTCTACCATTTCCATCAAACCATGGATGAACATAAGCGATATAAAAATGAATAATACAAGCTTTCATAAGATCTTGTATATCATCTTTTTGATTTATATATTCAACCAAAGACTTCATGTACGAAGGAACTTGCTGGTAGCTAATTCCAGTATGTTCTACTTTTGTTTCTACTACATAAACCGAATCATGGCGATATAGATTGCCTTCCTGTAACTGATTTTCTTCATCAAGATATTTGCCAATTGTCATCTTATACAACTTATATATATTCTCTTCTGTAATTTTATTGTCTCGGTCTGCGATAAATTCCATTCCTTTTTTAAGACCTTCAATTCTTCTTTCTTCTTCATTCTTAGATGCCTGTCCTGATAAAATAGATCGCACACTATCTCTGGAAAAATCAATATTTTCTATGGCAGAAGTCGCAATAATTTCTGTTTCCAAAGACTTTTTACTATATAAATCACTTTGATTTTGAAACAATGTTCTAAGTGTAGATGCTTGAATTTTTAAAGGCTCTTCCAAAAGCACTATAAAATTTCCCTGTGCATCTTCTAAAGGAAGCTTCCTATAAAACATAGAAAGCGTATCTAAATATTCCTGAAATGTATCTGGATATTTATTACTCATCTTTCTATAATCCATAAATTTTTTATCGTGAAGAATCTCTAAGAATTTGGTAATTTCCATATAACCTCCGATACTAATTGATATCAATTAGTATCAGTTTATCATTATGTATTTGTTTCCGTCAAATTACATCTTTATTTTTCACTAATGTTAGATATATGTATCTAATCTTCATTTGTTCTTATTACTAGCATGATGCTCATCTTTTATACATGACATAAGTATATCTCTCTGTACTTTTCTGTATAAAAAAGACTCTGCTTAAAGCTTTAAACAATCAAAATTTATTTTCTAACAAACACAAAAAAAGCCACTCTTTTTATAAGAGCAGCTCTTTCAATCAGAACGAATCTATTAATAGTTTTTGGCAATTTTACGGAATACAGACTGAGGATAACCACATACTGGGCAAGCCTTAGGTGCATTAGCTCCTGTATATTGGAAACCACAGATTCCACAAATCCAAGTATCACTTTCTTCTCCAGAGAATACTTTTCCTTCTTCTACATTAGCTAATAATTTCAAATAACGTTCTTCGTGTTGTTTTTCGATTTCGGCAACTTTGTCCATCTGGAAAGCAATTTTTGTGAATCCTTCTTCACGAGCGGTATCGGCAAATTCTTTATACATTGTTGTCCATTCATAGTTTTCACCACCAGCAGCTGCTTTCAAGTTTTCGGCAGTAGTTCCGATTCCACCTAAAGCTTCAAACCATAAACGAGCATGTTCTTGTTCGTTACGAGCTGTTTCTTCAAAAATTTCCGCAATCTGGTTCATACCTTCTTTACGAGCTACATTAGCGAAATATGTATATTTGTTACGAGCCTGGCTTTCTCCGGCAAATGCAGCCTGCAAATTTTGTTCTGTTTTAGATCCTTTTAATTCCATTTTCCTATACCTTACCTTTCTTTTGAAGACACTCTGTACATGTTCCATATAATACCAGAGAATGTGATTCAATCGGGATATGCAACTGATTTTCAGCCTTACGTTCAATAGAACGATCATATGGCATATCCAAATCAAAGACTTTCTGACAAGCTGTACAAATCAAATGATCATGCGGGCGACATGTTTTATCAAAAACTTGTTTTCCGCTTTCTAACATAATGCTTGAGATTCGATTTTCATCTTGTAAGATTTTAAGATTTCTATACACAGTCGCCACAGAAACTTCACGATTTTCCTGTTTTAGACCTTCATAGATTTCTTCTACGCTCATATGACGGTCCGGATGCGACTGAATATAATCATAAATCCATTCTCTTTGTCTTGAAACTTTGTACATTATATCCCCTTTTCTAAGAACTATTCTTAGTTTAAACCTTTATTTAAAGAAAAACAAGATATTATAGTGAGACTAAGCTAACAAAATAAACAATATTATTTTATATATTTCACTATTATTTCAATACTTAAAATCATTTGTTTTTAAGGTGATATCATAGCTTAAAAATAACAAATATAATTATTCTATTGCATTTTCATACAATTGTTCATATAATGAGAATAGATAAAGGTTAAATCACTTTAAATAATTTATTTTATAGAATCAAATAGAAATATCATGAAATGCCCTAAAATGAGGTGATCATCATGCCTATCATACAAATCAAATAAACTCATATTTTTATGCTACGGCTTATCTATATACAATCTTTATTTTTTGATTTTCAATGATAAGCACATGTTCCTGTAACTTCAAAATTAAACAGGACTTTGCTCAATGATCGTTATAAAGATGGAGGTTAAGAACATGACAAAAGAATTTCAATCCGTTGTATTTGATGATGAGAATAAAAAATTATCCATTCTTATCGGTTCTAAGGGAGATATTGCTTATTCGGACATCGAAAAAGCATCTATTGCCAATGAAGATGCCAAATTTAAAGGTAAATCGGCTCCTTTTATGCATCAAGTATTGGGCGGAGTTACTTTTATGAGCATTGCGGCTGAACCAAGCTTATATGTAGGAATCAAGCTGACCTTAAAAGATCATTCCGTTCATGCCATTTACATTTCAAATATAAAAACTCAATTTAATACTTCAATTTATCAAAAAGATAAAGAAGAAGCAGATGTGATCCTAAAATTAATTAAAGAAAGAATTCAATAAGCCATTACCGGGTGTGGACTTTGTCTCAGCCCTGTAATATTAAAAACCAGGCAGTGTACCTGGTTTTTATACTTTTATAAACTGATCTACATCTAATACAAAAATGACAGCGCCTCCCACTTGAACTTCCAATGGAAAACTTGCGAAATGACTCATGTCATAACCGGCTGTATTAGGTACTAGTTCTGTTCTTTTACTAGAATATTTTTCAATAATAGAAATTGCTTTTTCTACTTTCTCGTCTTCACATCCACAAATCAATGTCGTGTTCCCAGCTCTTAGAAAACCACCCGTTGTCGCAAGTTTGGTTACTTGAAATCCATCTTTGTTTAGAGCGGAACTTACCATTGGGCTGTCATCATTTGACATAATCGCAAGAATCAATTTCATTTTGATCACTTCACTTTCTTTACATGTATTATACTCCCTCTTATGCTTATACATCAATTTATTCTGCTTGTCACAAGTCACAATTGCGGTATAATAAATACTTAAAAAAGGAGGTCCTGTAATGAAAACTGCACTTGTTTTAGAAGGCGGCGGTATGCGCGGTGCCTATACATGCGGAACCATTGATTTTCTTCTCGACAATGACATTCATTTTGATGGTGTGATCGGTGTAAGTGCCGGTGCCTGTCATGCGACCAGTTACATCAGTGAACAAAGAGGACGTGCAATACGAATCGGTGCTCATTATTTGGTTGATAAAAGAAGTTTCTCTTTTAAATCTTTGATACAGACTGGTGATTTATTCAATGCACAATTCATTTATGATGAAATTCCTAATGTGATTGATCCATTTGACTATAAAACTTTCAACAATTCCAAAACACGAATGTATTGTGTTTGTTTTGATTGTGAAAATGGACAATCCATCTATGCGCCTATTCCACACATACAAGAAAACATGGAATACATACGTGCCAGTGCTTCTTTGCCTATCATTTCCAAAATCGTTGAATTCGATGGTCATAAAATGTTAGATGGCGGTCTGGGAGATTCCATTCCTTTTGAATTTATGTTGGACAAAGGCTATGACAAAATTGTCGTGGTATCCACAAAAGAAAGAGGATATCGTAAAAGTTCCAATAAACTTATGCCTATGATTGAAAAGATGTATAAAGAATATCCGTATGTCATTGATGCCTGTAAAAACAGACACACTCGATATAATGAGCAATTCGAAAAGATGGAAGAATTAGAAAAAGAAGGAAAACTTTTTGTCATTTATCCAAGTGATACACATGGTGTAGGACGCTTGGAACAAGATGTTGTAAAACTTGAAAGCCTATATAAAACCGGCTATCAAGATGCTCAGGATTGTAAAGATGCACTTTGCGAATATCTTCAAATCGCATAGGCATCTTTTTTCTTGAATTAAAAAAAGTGAGAACTTTAGTCCTCACTAATGATCGATGCATAATATGCTAATATATCTTTTAAAAGCTGGATACTTCGATCGACCTGTTCTTCTGTCATTTGTTTTACTTGATGATAGTTTTCCAACAAGATCGATTTAGATACATTATACTTTTCTGATAAATAAGAGATCCAGTCTTCACTTTCCTTGATTTGTTGCTTGGAAATAACACCTTCAGAGATAATCACACCCGTTAAGCCTTTTACCTCTACAGGAACTGACCACTTTACAAGTCCTGCATGACATGAATACGTTTGCACTTTCATCGACTGTAAAGCCTGTGTGTAGTTTTCTACCGTACACTCATCACAATGTTTTAAAGCGCTGCTGCTGGTCTTTAAACATTTACAGAAAAAGTTCTTCTCCTTGGCACTGGCACTGACAATATCTGTCTCGTCCTGTACAAAATAACTGTGCAATCCCGTAATTTCATGATAGGCATCCATTGCCTTATAGATTGCTTCCATAGCATTCATATCGTTCACCCCAATACTTATAAGTTCTATACCTATTAAAGCATTTTTTTGTGAAAAATGAAAGCCTTTACAGATTAAATTCCTGTAATCTCATGAA
>CABVDD010000063.1 GCA_902497095.1 uncultured Faecalicoccus sp. | reverse complement strand
AAATAAAGGTTATAGAATTATATAAGAAAAACTGTTGGGATGTTATTACTCTACTGATGATACTGACAAGTACTGCTGTCATCATTTATTTTGGAGAAGCAATTAAAAAAGCACTTTCCGTAAATCTTCTATTGCTTTTCGTACTTTCTCAGGGAGTATATCTTGGAATCAGATGTTATTTGAAAAATCGGTTAGGTACCAAGCAATATTGGTGAAAACATGCTAAAAAACGTATAATAGCAGGGGATAAAACATCGTCCCCTACTATTATATAAACAGCGAAGTTTTACCCATCTCTCTCTTTTGAAAGATTCGCTACTTGTGGAACCGAGATATAAGGTTTCGCCTGTGTTCTTTGGTGTATCACTACCACATTTCTCTGTACCGATGTAATCTTTCTGCATACGGAAGCAAGAGATACAATATTCCTTATTTTAAAACATAATTACAATTCCTGTTTGACAAGAACGATCATCATAGAAGGATTGTATTTGTCCCCACTCATAATAATATTCGACGCCTGTCATACTCTTTTTACTGGGAGTACCTAAGCATTTCCTTAAAAACCTATTATTTTCTTCTTGCAACTTTTCTAAGACTGTACCATTCATTGTCTCATATTTCGTAGAATACTTTTTGTCTGCTCGAACCAATTCAATCTTTTTTACTTTTCCATGTCTTCCATAGATTGTAACATAAAACTTCTTATAAAGCCATTTTAAAGGTTTCTTAGAAATCAATATTGTATAAGAATACTCTGTTTGAGCAATCTTAAAATCAATTTCTTTAAATAGGGAAATACTTCCTTTGGGAGTAATTTTATATCCCCCTATTTTTAACATATCTTCCTTTAGCTCATCCTTTATTTGGATAATCTCCATACTTACTATAAAAACAACATAGCCTTCACACACTACAACGGTAACTATTTTTGCCCATAGCACATCTGGAACAAACATGTTCCAAGCTATAACAGGAAGCAAAGCTACTCCTACCGCAGTCACCAGTAGAAGCACCCTCCAAATATAATTTTTCTTTCTTTTTCCTTCATTAGTTAAATTTTCATCATAATAAAGATGACCTGGGGCTTCGAATGAGTTTAATAGAAATTCCTTTAAAAATGACACCAGAACCGCTCCCCAAGAAGATTTCTTTTGTTCCTTCATATTACCCAATCTCCTCTGCTATATGATTATTTTTCATTCTATTTTTTACTTAACTTATACATTAGCAAGATTTTTAGTTATTCTTCTAACAATATTTTTATCCCCGCTTTTTCTGCTTTATGCGAAAAGTCAACAGCAAATCCCCATCCCATCTCTGCAAATTGCCATTTCTTCGTTTTTTTGTAATTTTATAGCTTTCAACTGTAGACACTTTATTTAATTCAGGATATAACTTCTTAAGTGTAAGTATTTGTTTATTTCTGCTTATTTTTTCATTCCATATAATTGTTAATTTAACCTGTTTTCTTTCAAAAAAACCCACCTTACATAAATCTGCATAGCAGGCTTCTGGTATTGATATATCATTGTTTTTTAACATTTTTCTCCTTTATTTAATTTTATAAAAAACTTCTAAGCCCTATTAAAAGAAATATGAAGCCTATTAGAGGAACAGGTATCATACAAATGAGAAACACATTAAATTTTTTCCTTGCTTCATCAGTATTTTCTTCTTTTGTTACTTTTGCTTTTTTCATAACTATAAAAGGGAATATCAGTAATAATAATCCTCCAACTACTGCTAACAATATTTTCATCTTATATATTCCTTCCTTATCTTTAAATAAATATTAATCATGTATCGTACTATATTCCAATCCTAATGCACTTTTTCTTCTACAAATTCTTTTACTATCGCCTATTGATGTATTTTCATATTCACTGTTTGAAACAGTATATATTTCTCTTTTACCATTACAACTTACATATAACTCTCTATCTCTAGTTTTACCACTGCTAATCTTTTTGTCTGTTACAATTGCAATTTCATGAGTTGCCCCATCAAATGTAAATAAAAAATTTATTGGGAAGCTAATTGTAAATGCGATTATAAAAGCAGCAAATACAACTGAAAGTTTACGTCCAAATTTCTGTGGTACATCTGTTTTTAAAGATTTAATAATAAATGGCAGTGCAAGTAAAGCAGTAATAATTGCCGTAATCTTCATATAGTTTCCAAATTCATAATTAAAGAGTTTACTCGTATTCAGGGATAAAAGCATTGCTATTGCTGCACCCATAAATGGTAATTGATACGCCAGTTCTTGTCCTTTTTTTGTGGTGACTTCTATAAATATATATGGATAATATTTTATATACACTGCATATGTAATCATCAAAACCATTATAAATATAACTAACATTGTTTTGCCACCAATAAAAAATGCTACCGCATCAGCAATTATTAGAATCCAACCTAAAGCTTTTAAAAATTGCTTTGTTTTTTTACGCTTTTCTTTTTCTATTGTTTTTGACATATTTTTGATAGTTGTATTCTCATTACATATAGATTTATAGAAATTCTTTTCTATCCAGTTTAAAGCAGGTACATACTTTGATACATCTTTGTTCTGTTCAACTAACTCACCAAAATCCACAAGATCTATTTCATGTTTTATAAGTGTATCATATAAAATATCATAATTTACATACACTTGCTCCAGAGTAACAAGTCTATTGTACATCTTATCAATTAATATGACATCTGTTCTACCATTTAATGGAATCATTAAAATACAACGAATATCATTATATTTTATATGCTGAGTTTTCTTAACCAGATAGCTAAATACAATTTCATCTTCATTTACTACAATTATTTGTTTCTTGTATGCCAAAATTAAAGCAATACCTAAAAATACAAAAGGCATAAAACATATCGCAACCCCCATATTTCCTGTAACAAATGTTACCAGTACGATTATTAAAAAAAGAACTGTTGTTACTATTCCTAAATTTTTTACAAATTTACTTAATCTAATGACATTATCCATAAACTCAATCTCCCTATATGATTCACATTTTTCATTTTTTACGTTCTAATTTCTTCTTATCCTTTTTTATTTCTGCAATCTTTACTTGCAGCCAGTCCACATTTCTATTTCGGGCAGAAATTTTAGCGATTTTTTTCTGATTTTTATATAAAATAAGAGCTTCTCCAAATAAATTCTTTTTTCTTTTCATCTGGGTAATATCCGTTAATCTTATTTTACAGTTCTTCCTTAAAAATCCATTTCTATATAGCCATCCATCCTTGACAATTGTTTTGTCCATTAAAACATAAAATAAATTTCTAATTATCTTTTCATAAGTTCTTATAACACCGATATATCCCTATTTTACAGGCTTTATCGGTGTTTTCTTTTTGGCAGATACTTCTTATAACCACTCATAAATCTGCATTCTTACTAAGTCCGTTTTCTTTTGGAAATATTTTTTCAATGTCACGAAAGCGGTTTGCACAGAATATATGTGGTAAAATATTCCAAGCGTGAATGGAATGGTCGCAACCGCTGTTTGTTATTGTGAGTTGTCCCCATGTTACTGCCGAATTGAACGCATTATTTAAATAGCTCATATCCTTTTCTTGTAATGCTAAGTAACTTCCTAAATAAACAATCTTTTTTCCGAAATTTTCATGCAATAATTTCAGCCATATAATAATCTGTTCTTCTGGCTTTTTACTTTGACAGTATTTCGTATACTTCTTTAATCGCTCATCAATATATGCGTTCATGTTGGCATATCCAAACATTTTATCCACATTTTGTAAATATAGTTTGATAAGTTCCTTTTTTTCCATAGAGTACCTCGTTTCACTTATAAAATTTTGCTATTTGCTACATAAATGCTTTCAATCCCATTAGAATAAGTATAATAGCAATATATACACCCCACTTATCCCAATTATAAGTGTCATAATAAAATTGAAAACAATACAAACTTTCTTCTGATTTAAAGAAAAATGTTCAAATTTTTCAAGGTTGTATTGACGAATATAACTTTTAGTAATTATGGAATAAATTGAATAACCAATAGCAATGATACTTGAAATAATAGCAATAATATCAGTCATTTTACAATCCATATCTTCCCTCCTAAAAAGTTTGCATATCATTACCACAAAAATTAAAATATTATAATGTTTAAATTTATTGTTTTTCTTTTGTGAAATAGATACTTTTTATATCACATCTTATAAAATGCGGTTTTGCCTTGTAAATACAGCGTTTTCCGCCTGTTAGTGTATAGTGTCTTTTGTTTTTTGTGCCCCCCTTGTTAGATAACGGGGGCTTAATCTTCGCTCGCCACAGGCTCGCTCACAGACGAAGTAAACCAGCCACTTGCAAGACATGGCAGAAAAATCTGAAAGATTTTCCTGCCACCGTGTCTGGATCACTCCGTCTGCCTAACTAATAATATAGTATTATGTAAAAATGTCATTTTATTTAGGTACATCTACCGAATAGCTTAAACAGTCACCTCTTTTGTTACTTTGTAAGTCATTGTAATACCATAGATACATGACTCTGTCATATACATTGATTTCAATTACACCGTCCGGTTTTTGTCCTTCTACTTCCAATGAATAGATTTCTTTATCATGTGCATAGCCGTAAACAAAACGCTTGCTTGGATAATCGGGGTTTAAGTCTTGTTGGAAATCACTTAATTTCAAAGAAGAGTGAATAAGCTCTGTAATATCATCTAACAAAATTCTATCTCGTTTCGTTGTAACCGGTGTAGCATTTATAAATGCGTATTGTGTATGCCCATTCTGTATCTGCTTTTTACAACGAGCCATTACTAAGCCTTGAATATCATCGTTATCATTTCCAGCCCGATAGAAAATCGTATCATATTTTTTGCCTTGCCATATATGCAAGGTTTCATCAACATGATTAAGAAAATCAGCAGGAACCGAAAGTTCCTCATTTTCAGCATTCAAAGTGGAAAGTTGAATAGCTTCTTCAATCGTGTCATAATATACAAGCTTGGCATTATTTTTATCATAATCATTTATCGTAAATTCCACGTATTCATTATCTTTATTTTCTTCTTCCGGAACATAAGTATAACGACCATTTTCAATATGGTCATCATATTCAACATCAACAAATAACCCAATCCCTATCAGAGCTACAAAAATCAAAGAAATCGCTCCAATTATGATTAACATTATTTTCAAAAATTTTTTCATGGCATACACTTCCTTAATCACTTCAAGTTTATCTATTATTATTTATCATATTATATCATTAGAAAATTGAGTAGTCATCACTTTTCTAGTATCTGTCAGAATATTTTTTATTCCATAAATTATCAAGAGTGTAAACATTGCTACGCAACAAGCTCTTGACAATTCATGTCCTAAAAAATGATTAATAATCAAGCAGAAAAAGAATAGTTATACTGTATTACAGCAACAAAAAAGACATCTCATATTCTGTATGAAATGCCAATTTTGCCTTTATTTATGCTGTTTTCTCTGTCGTATCAAGGTTCTTTCATTCGTAGTAAATTAGTGGTAAAATTCTTTTATTTTTTGTTTCATATTGCTTAAAATCCCTGTGTTTATGCGGATAATTCGATTTTTACTCTTTTTGGGATAAAAACTGCATCACAATATCGAACCAAAATATAAAAATCAATTTTATCTCTTTATCATAATTATATACATCAACTAACCACATTGTAAAGCAAAAAGCAAGCCATTTTCAGACTTGCTTTCCACCAGATTACTGCACCTTATTGCCAAATCATCTCCTTATTCAAAATTCCCTTTTCACACTCTTGTATAGTATTTATTTGCTACCCATTCCATCTGTTTATCTGCCTTCAACTCTTCCTTAATCCCCTGTGTCTATTTCATTTGCTCTACAATTGACTATTATTCCAGCGATTATATAAAAACCATAACCAATACAAAATATGGAAACGGTGCTTCTAACTATACCGCTAAAGCCTTTCGCCATTATCCCGAAAATAGTACTCCAGCAGAGAAATAGCGCCAGCAGACATAAAAAACTCGAACCCCTTGTAAAATGGGCATCAGAAGTTTTCTACCCGTTATTCTTGTTCTATAATTCAAGTGAATCTTCTGAATCTATCCACATCTGTAAATTGCCATCGAGATATAATCTTGCATATTCTAAAGGCTCATCCACAGCCAATGAAGTAAGCGCACATTCTGATCCATATGTGGTTTTTAAATCTTTTTCAGCTCCCCAGCAATCAATGCGAAGCATATATCCAACACTTATGCTTTTCTCTTTTTTTCATTCTATCACAAGCTCACCATTAATCATCATTTTTTTGATATTTTTTCTTTTCCCCCACTGTAAAACAGGCTCTCAGCGTTTCGTTATATAGAGGGGTACACATACAGAGCAAGATCCACCCGTGTTTAACAGTATTGCCACTTGGCATCCTGTTCTCCTATGGGTTTTATCTTGATGGGGATCTCCCCATACCCTCTTCATAACAGACGTTTCACTTGTCTGTTGGTTTCACCTAAAGGTGTTCACAGCACTATTTCTAATATCGGAAGGGACAGCCGATATTG
>CABVDD010000062.1 GCA_902497095.1 uncultured Faecalicoccus sp. | reverse complement strand
ACTGCGGAAGATATGCTTCAGGGAATCCACAAGCTGTATGAGGATCTGGGCGAGCAGAATTCCCGAAAATATGTACAGGTCATTCTGACAGACCGCGGATCCGAATTCGCAAGAGCGGAAGAAACAGAGGCTTTCGGCTGTAAGGTCTTCTATTGCAATTCCATGGCCTCCTGGCAGAAGCCACATATGGAGAACAATCATATTTTATTCCGCTATGTATGCCCAAAGGAAAAGGATCTGAGGAAGCTGGGGCTTCTGTCACAGGAGGATCTGGATCGGATCTTCTCGCATGTGAACTCATACCACAGACAGTATCTGCACGGAAAAAGTCCTTACGAGATCTTCGAGTTTTTTCATTCGAACGAGGGCATCATGAAAAGGTTGAATATCAAAAAAATAGATCCGGATCAAATCAACCTAACTCCGGATCTTCTAAAAAAATAAACCTGTCATCTTACAGGTAGTGCAGCAGGAGCTTCAAAATCTGATCAATCAACAGAACAGTGGAACTTAGTCTTACACTTTAAAAAAATCTAAGATCCAGTGTTCTTTTTGTGGTGTTGAAATAACTCTTGCAGACAATATCAATATAACAGAAAGAGAGAATTCCTCAAACAAAAATCTCTGAGATCTTTATGAAATCAGAGATTCTGTAAGATTTAATTCCACTTTTCTAAATCGCGCCTTGGGTGTGGAATTTACTTTTTCACTTCAGCTTAATTTTTTATGCTCTTATTACGATTTATTGTTACTTCACTCGAACTCTATCGTTCCCGGCGGCTTACTCGTCAAATCATACATTACACGATTGACCCCGCGTACCTCATTAATGATTCTAGACATCACCTTATTCAATACCTCATACGGAATCTGTGCCGATTCTGCCGTCATAAAATCAATTGTATTAACAGCTCGTAAAGCTATGGCATAATCATACGTTCTTTCATCGCCCATGACACCGACAGAGCGCATATTGGTCAATGCCGCAAAGTACTGTCCAATACTTCGATCTAGACCAGCCTTGGCAATTTCTTCGCGATAGATCGCATCGGCATCCTGTACGATACGTACCTTATCCGCTGTTACTTCACCAATGATACGAATTCCTAATCCTGGTCCTGGGAAAGGTTGACGGAATACCAGATATTCCGGTATTCCTAGTTCTAATCCAGCCTTGCGCACTTCATCTTTAAATAAATCACGCAAAGGTTCAATGATTTCCTTAAAATCAACATGATCCGGTAAGCCACCAACATTATGATGTGATTTAATGACAGCACTTTCACCGCCTAAACCACTTTCTACCACATCTGGATAAATTGTTCCCTGTACCAAGAAATCTACTGTTCCAATTTTCTTGGCTTCTTCTTCAAACACACGGATGAATTCTTCACCAATGATCTTACGTTTTGCTTCCGGTTCGGTTACACCTTTTAACTTACTATAATAACGCTCCTGAGCATTGACACGAATAAAATTCAACTCATATGGTCCTTCAGGACCAAAAACCGCTTCTACTTCATCGCCTTCATTTTTTCGAAGCAGACCATGATCTACAAAGACACAAGTCAATTGATTTCCAATCGCCTTTGACAATAAAACCGCTGCAACAGAAGAATCTACACCGCCGCTAAGTGCACAAAGTACTTTTCCATCGCCCACTTTTTCACGAATGGCTTTGATTTGATCTTCCACAAAAGAATCCATGCGCCAATCGCCGGCACATCCACAGATATTTCGCACAAAGTTATATAACATCTTTGTACCTTCCTGCGTATGCAATACTTCTGGATGGAACTGAATCGCATATAGTTTTTCATCTTCTTTTTCCGCAGAAGCACATGGGCAGTTTTCTGTATGACTGGTAATTTCAAATCCCGGTGCTACTTTTGAAATATAATCAAAATGTGACATCCAACAAATCGTCTTTGGACTTACACCCTCAAAGATTTTAGATTCCGTTTTATCTATGATGACTTCCGTCTTTCCATATTCGCGGGCATCGGCTTTTTCAACTTTACCGCCTAATACGTGCATCATCAGCTGCGCACCATAACACAAACCTAATACCGGAATCCCTAATTCAAATAATTCTTTTGAATAAGTCGGTGAATCTGCTTCATAACAACTGTTTGGACCACCAGTTAAAATGATACCTTTCGGATTCATCGCTTTGATTTTTTCTAAATCTGTTTTATACGAATAAATTTCACAATACACATTGCATTCCCGGACACGACGGGCTACTAATTGGTTATACTGTCCTCCAAAATCCAGAACGATCACGAGTTCTTTTTTCATCACTTTGTCTCCTCTTATCTCTTAGCCATTATACCATGGCTTTTTGATTTTCTAAATATGGTATAACGTCCTTTAAGCTTTTACAAGTTGTTTGAATATAAGCTTTCATTTCTTCATCCGGCATAATTTGATCCGGTACAAAAATAGAATGCATTTGTGCTCCGGCAGCCGCAATAATTCCATTTTTACTGTCTTCCAATACTAAACAATTTTTTGGATCAACATTTAACCTTCTAGCCGTTTCCAAAAAGATATCTGGTGCCGGCTTAGATGCTATACCTTCTTTTGAACTTGTAATGATCTTATAAGAAATCTTAAATCCGGCATGTTCCACCATTCTTCGAATATCTTCAGGTGCCGAACTTGATGCGATGGCATATGGTATATCTTGTTGATCTAAATAGGCAATCAATTCTTGTAATCCTGGCATATTGGCAGATCCAGCCTCTGGAAACATCTTAAAAAAATAGTCCATCCTATGTTTTTGACAATAAGCCATTGTTTCTGTAATACCTGGATATTCTTGTTCAAATATCTGTACTCTTCTAGAATCACATCCAACCATAGCATCGACAACAAAATCGGGAGCTGGAATCTGATTTTGATCCAAAGCGGATCTAAACAACTTTTTAAACATGACCTCTGTATTAAACATCAGTCCATCCATATCAAATATAACTGCTTCTATCATTTATCATTCCCTCTTACCGTCTTATTATATCGAATCTGTGTTAAAATGATACCATGAAAATTTTATGTATCGGACAGATCGTCTATGATTTAACATTTCCTTTAAAACAGTCTATTGCAGAAAATAGAAAATATGTCATAAATTCTCGTACGGAATGTATAGGAGCACCTGCCACAAATGCGGCAGCTTTATTGGCTAAATGGGGTTGTGATACTTCTCTTATCGCACGTATTGGAGATGATTTTTGGGGAAAGGAAATTCTTAAACAACTTTGTGAAATGGGTATCTCAACCAAATCAATTCTAATAGACGCATCTGTTTCTACCAGCATCAGTTGTATTCTTACCAATACACAAAATGGAAATCGCACCATTTTTAATCATCCTTTACAAGAAACGCCTATAAAACCGAAATGGCCTAAAGAAGATCCCAATCTGATTTTGATTGACGGACGTGAAACAGATATTGCCTTACAAGCACTTCAAAAATATCCTAACGCTATTTCTATCATGGATGCAGGATCCATTAAACCATGGACCGACAAATTAGCTCCGCTTGTAGATTACTTTGTATGCAGTGAAGATCTAAGTCGCACTTATACCGACCAGGAAATCAACCTTGAAGACCCAGATCAACTCCATGCGATTTTTTCAAAGTTAGAACATCTTAATAAAAAACATATTATCATTACGATTGGTGAAAGAGGTGTTCTTTATCAAGAAAACCATCAAATTCACCATATTCCTACCTTTAAGACAAATACAATGGATTCAACAGGTGCAGGCGATATTTTTCATGGTGCTTTTGTGTATTTCTTAGGAAAGCAGCTTTCTTTACCCTCTGTTATAGAAATGGCTTCTTTAACAGCTTCTATATCTACAGAAACATTTGGCGGTATGCTTTCGATTCCTTCTTTAGAAACTGTCATAAAAAGAAAACAGAAGATTGATGCACAACATAATAAGTAAATTGAATCGAATCATTTTATATACGCATAACCTGATTTATCAAATTTATTATTAATATAGTATTATTTCATCATCCAATACATTTAACCTTATTAAAAAAGAGAGAAGCTGGTTCAATATCACAACATCGCTTCTCTCTATTTCTTATATATTTTTATCCTTTTACAAAAAGATTTCACAGTCTGATTCCACTTTCTTACAACTTTTTTGAACTTCCTTCATCACTGTAGAAATATCTACACCTTCTTCAAATTCCACTTTCATTTTTAAAGTCATAAAATTTACAACCGCATCTTTTACTCCCTCTGTCTTTTTAGCGGCCATTTCCATTTTGTTAGCGCAGTTAGCACAATCCACATCAATCTTATACGTCTTTTTCATTGTCATTCTCCTTTAATTTCTTAATTGAACAATTATTTAATTGATAATTCTACTCTACACCACTTTAAGAAATATGCAAGTAAAAAGTATTTCTTTTTATAAAATTATGATTTAACTTTATAAAATAAAAAACAACACAGATTTCTCTTGATTCTTTATAAAAATCATGTATAGTATATTTATAGTTGAACGATTGTTCAATTGTTATATTGATGGAGGCTTTCTTATGAATAAAAAACAAAAGAAAATGCTTATACGTATTCTGCTGGCAAGTTTTTTGATGATTCTGCTGCATTTTATACAAATAGATGGCGGATTACGTTTTATAGCTTATATGATCCCTTATCTGATTGTCGGTTATGATATTTTGATCAAAGCCGCAAAAGGAATTTTAAATCATCAGATTTTTGATGAATGTTTTTTAATGGCCGTTGCGACCATAGGAGCCATAGCCTTGGCAATTTATGATAACGGCGACTATACCGAAGCTATTGCGGTTATGTTGTTTTATCAGATTGGTGAGTGGTTCCAAAGCTATGCCGTAGGCAAAAGTCGAAGAAATATCAGCGAATTGATGGATATTCGTCCTGATTATGCCAATATAGAAAAAGATGGTGTCATTGAAAAAGTAGATCCCGATGAAGTTGAAGTGGGAAGTATCATTATTGTACAACCTGGTGAAAAAGTTCCTTTGGACGGAACGGTCATAGAAGGAAGTTCCACTTTAAATACCAGTGCATTGACAGGAGAAAGCATTCCTCGTGATATTCAAGCTGGTGATGAAATCATCAGCGGCTGCATCAATATGACAGGTGTATTAAAAATCAAAACCACGAAGGAATTTGAAGAATCTACCGCATCTAAAATTTTAGATCTTGTAGAAAATGCCAGTTCTAGAAAATCAAAATCAGAAGACTTTATCTCGAAATTTGCACGAATTTATACACCCGCTGTTTGTTACAGTGCATTGGCTTTAGCCATTTTACCACCTATCATTCGTATTGTTTTTATGGGATTGAGCCCAGAATGGCATATATGGATCTATCGTGCTTTGACATTCCTTGTCATAAGTTGTCCTTGCGCTCTTGTGATCAGTATTCCATTGAGTTTCTTTGCGGGCATCGGTGGTGCCAGTAAAGCCGGTATTTTAGTTAAAGGAAGCAATTATCTAGAAACACTTTCCAAGACAAAGATCGTTGTTTTTGATAAAACCGGTACGCTTACACAAGGTGTGTTTGAGGTTTCTGGTATTCATCACAATGAATTAGAAGATAAAAAGTTAATCGAAATTGCTGCTTTGGCAGAAAATGCTTCTTCACATCCTATCAGTAAAAGCTTACAAAAAGCATATGGTAAACCCATTGATCGATCTCGTGTCAGCGATATTCAAGAAATCAGCGGTCATGGAATCCATGCCAAAGTAGATGGACAAGATATATTGATCGGGAACACTCGTTTGATGGATCAATTTCATGTTCCTTATATTAATTGTCATCATACCGGTACCATTTTACATATGGCCATCAATCAAAAATATGCCGGACACATTGTCATTTCCGATGTACTGAAACCAGATTCTGTATCTGCCATACAAGCTTTAAGAAATTGTGGCATGCAAAAGCTCGTCATGTTAACTGGTGATGTAAAAGCAGTGGCCGATCAAATCGGTACACAGTTAAAATTGGATGCGGTTTTTAGTGATTTATTGCCTGGAGATAAAGTCGATAAAGTAGAAGAACTGTTATCTCAAAAATCAGATTCTGCTAAATTAGCCTTTGTGGGCGATGGTATCAATGATGCTCCTGTTTTATCACGCGCTGATATTGGAATTGCTATGGGAGCCATGGGAAGCGATGCAGCCATTGAAGCTGCCGATGTTGTATTGATGGATGATAATCCTTTACAAATCGCAAAAGCCATCAAGATATCAAAGAAATGCCTTCGCATCGTCTATGAAAATATTGTTTTCGCAATCGGTATCAAATTAATTTGTCTTTTATTAGGCGCTTTAGGTATCGCAAATATGTGGCTGGCCATCTTTGCCGATGTAGGTGTTATGATCATCGCTGTTCTCAATGCCATTCGCGCTTTATTTGTAGATAAACTTTAATAATTTAAATATTTCAATAGGGGCTGTAACGAGTAAATAGGTTGAAGCAGTTCTCAAATACAAAAAAAGGACCGGAATATTTGATGGTTTAAGTCAAATACTCCGGCCTTTTTGGTATAATTGTTTGTGTCTAAATACCTAGTAAATAGTAACGCAATTCAGCCATCTTTTCAATTCCCTTTGAA
>CABVDD010000061.1 GCA_902497095.1 uncultured Faecalicoccus sp. | reverse complement strand
AAAAAATAGACAAAAAAGAACGGGACAGGGTCCGGTATGTCACGATGGATATGTGGCTGCCCTATAAGCAGGTGGTTCAGCGTTATCTGGTCAATGCTCAGATCGCTGTCGATCCGTTCCATGTGATCTCACATTTGATGAATGGTTTATCTCGTATACGCATCACTCTTCAAAATCAGGTGGAATACGGCAGTGATGCCTACTACCTGTTAAAGACCTGGAAAGATCTTCTCGAAAAACGGGTAAATCTGGATAATAAACCGGTATACAATAAACGCTTCCAACGCTATATGAATAAACGTGATCTTCTGGAAATGATATTGAATATCAACGAAAATCTATCTCTTGCCTACCGGTTGAAAGAGATGTATCTGGACTTTAATAAAAACGCCACACGCTCCAACTGTGAAGAATGGTTCGAAACAGTTTATTCCTCTTTTATGGAAGCCGATATACCCGAATACAGAGAATTTACCGTTCTTCTGTATAACTGGAAACAGGAGATCCTGAATTCCTTTGCCCGTCCTTTTGAGAATCGGAAACAATCCAATGCCTTTACCGAGAACATCAACGGGCAGATACGAACTTATCTGTCCGTATCCAATGGAGTCGTTAACTTTGTACGCTTTAGAAAGAGAATGCTCTATTGCCTGAACTACAGGATCTTCTATTCGATCACACGGTTTCTTTCTTCGGACAAGTATGACAGAAAGAAAAAATAGATAATCACATAGATATAAAAATATGTTTTTTGGCACAAGAAAAGATGGTATATTTCCAGGTTTATTTCCTGTGATTTATACCATCTTTTTCATACCTTAAACCACAATAAATGTTAAAGCGTAATTCTTTAAAACCACACTCTACGTTAAATTAGCAAAAAAAGAAACCAAACTCTTCTACGTGTGGTTTCTTCTATTTGCTCTTTTCAAAAAGATTACTTTTTATATTCGAATGGTATAAAGCCATGTACGATGAAACAAATTGCTCTAGTAACCAATGTGCACGAATCAACAGTCAGTCGTTGTGTAGCAGATAAATCTATGATCTTTAACAACCAAATTATTCCATTAAAATACTTTTTCCAAAAAGGTTTGGATAACGACAATATTAATGAGATTTTAGAAACAATCAAAACTGTAATTAAAAAAGAAGATCCATCCCATCCACTCAGTGATGAAACTATTTCTAAAAAATTGGCTGATTTAGATTACCACGTTTCACGTCGAACTGTTGCAAAATATCGTGAAACTATGATGATTCCTTCTTCTACAAAAAGACGAAAAATTCGCTAATACGCTAATATATATACGCCATTTGAAATATATTATAAAACTATCCTTTTTATCATGCCATCTGCCATGGTCTGAAGAATGATACAGCAAGAAGTCGCACCTGCATCTAAATGCCCCTTGCTTCTTTCTCCAAGCCTAGATGCTCTTCCTAATTTGGCCACCATATTTCTTGTACTTTCTTTTCCCTGCTCAGCTCCTATCTTTAAAGCTTCCAAACATTCTTTAAAATCTTTACCATCTTCATGTGTTTCTTTAAACGATTCATAAGCAGGAACGATGGTATCCACCAACGTTTTATCTCCGGGTTTTGCACCAGCCAGATCCATTAAACCTTCTTCTGCATTTTTTAAAGCTTCTTCAAAAAGTCCTGCATCTATTTTTTCTTCTGTTTTTAATGTTCGGCTTAATTTCGAGAAGAACGTACCATAAATAGGTCCCATACTGCCCCCAATATCCATCACCAATGTTTTACCTAGCTTTTTCAAAGCTTCAGAAAAACTATCATCTTCTTTGATTCTTACATCTGCCATCAAAAAACCTTTATTCATGTTTACTCCATGATCACCATCACCAGTTTCACCATCAATTTCACTTAAATATACCGAGTTTTCATGAATAGCCTGTATAATTTCTTTTACAATACAAGCATTATTTGTATTTAATACATATTGCATATTATTTTCCTCCAAATTGAGTTAATCCCATGGTTTCTACTTCCATATCCATACATTCTTTCAATTCATCATCTAGTTTCATCAACGTTAATGTAATTCCATTCATCTCCAAAGATGTAAAATAATTTCCTACGTAAGATTTATAGATTTTAAGACCCCTTTGCTTTAACAATTTTTCTACTTCGTTAAAATAAATATATTGTTCCATAACTGGTGTAGCCCCTAGGCCCGAAATTAATACTACAACTTCATCGCCTTCCTGATATGGGATATCATCACATACTAGAGGAACCATTTCAGCAGCCATTCCTTTTGCGTCTGAAAGTGGTTCTACTTTAATTCCTGGCTCTCCATGGTGCCCAATCCCAAACTCCATAGTTCCTTCTTTAATTTCAAAATTTGGTTTGCCATTAGCAGGAATCGTGCAAGGAGAAAGTCCAACTCCAACACTTCTAGTGTAATCAATAGCCTTTTGAGAAGCTTGAATCACCTCTTTTAAAGTTGCACCTTGTGCCGCTTTAGCACCACCAACTTTCCACATAAGGATTTCTCCGGCAACCCCTCTTCGCTTTTGAACATCACTCTTGGAAGCACTAGCTACGTCATCATTAGCTACTACGGTCATAACTTCAATATCATCATCTTCAGCCAATTCTTTAGCCATTTTAACATTCATGTTATCACCAGCATAATTTCCATAAAGCACGGCTACACCCATACCTTGATCAACTTCTTTGATACAATCATAAAAACTCTTTGCAGTCGGACTGGAAAAAATTTCACCGACCGCAACGGCATCCACCATATTCTTTCCACAATAACCAATAAAAGCTGGTTTGTGTCCACTTCCTCCTCCAGTTACAATTCCAACTTTTTTCTTATCTTTGACAGAATTCGAAACAATAACTCTTGGATTTTCTTTAGACACATGAACTAAATTTTTATGACATTTTAAAAATCCTTCTAGCATGTCTTCTACAACATGATTAGGATCATTTATTATTCTTTGCATAGTTTTTCTCTCTTTCGTTATGTTAAAATAAGATTGGATTAAAGATTAATCCAATGCCTGAGCGCTTTCGACTTTGGAGGGAGATTGCGCTTTTTTCAATGCTTTCTCATAAATATATCCTGTATATTCCCAAAACAACTTAGGGCTAATATAATAGTTATAACGATTATTCGATTCATCAATCTTCATGGCTATTCCAATCGGTAGTAACCCTCTAATTAAAGCCAATCGAATAAATTGCTGATCCTTTCCCATAACTTCTGCCGCTACTGTTACCGGTACGTTTTCACCTGTAAATTCTGGCGGTTTAAAATACATTACTGCCATACATTAGCTCCTTTACACAAAACATTCACAATCACCAGTAATACCATGTTTTTAATGGTGATATCGATTTTCAATTTGCATGATTCTTTCAATTTTTGGTGTGCTGGGTCCATCTTTAAATTCAATTTCTAACCATCTATCTAATAACAATTCAGCAGATTGAGGTGCGATAACCCGTGCTCCCATGCATAACACCTGACAATTATTACTTTTAATCATTCTTTCAAGCGAGAAAATATCATGCGCAACCGCTGCACGAATACCAGGAATCTTATTAGCGGTAATTGCCATGCCTATTCCAGTACCACAGCATAAAATTCCTCTTTTATAAGATCCCGATATAATTTCTTGACACAATTTTTCTGCAGTATCTGCATACAAGGAAGGTGATTCATTATATACACCTACATCCTTAACTTCATGACCTTTACTTTCTAAATATTGTTTTATTATCTCTTTAAATTTATAAGCAGCTTCATCACATCCAATAACAATTTTCATATTGAACCTCCTTATATGTTTTTAGCAATTTCTTTTAAATTTTTTAATCCTTCAATTGCTAGTATCTCTCCTGTAGGAGCAAAGCTTCGCCAAATTGCACAATTACCATTTAATTCTTCAAAACTTGGATCAAAACTTTCTATAGTGCATGGCCTATCATATCCTATTTCTTTTAAAGCAGTAAAAAATTCTTTAAATGGTACCAATCCAGTTCCAGGAATTCCTCTATCATTTTCATTAACATGAACATATCCTAAATACTCTTTTCCGCAAGTTTTTACAGCTCCAGAAAAACTTTTTTCTTCTCGTATCATATGAAAACAATCTAAATGAACTTTAATGTTATTAGTGCCCACATCCTTACAATATTTAACCGCATCTTCTGCAATATTTAAGAAATGTGTTTCAAATCGATTTACACATTCAACACATATATCTAATTCCGGATATTCTTTTAAAGCATAGTTGCAAACTTCACGCATACAATTTACAGATCGTTGCCACTCTATCTCTGTTCTTGGTTTACCTGTCAAATATCCCCAACCTGCATAATTAACTCCGCCTAATATTTTACTTCCTAATTTTTTATTAATATCAATTAATTGTTTCATAGAATCTATGCCATTTTGCCTAATAGATTCATCCTCTGATAAAAAATTTCTTTTCGCATCCAATGTAGTAGTTGTAACAGGCACCAATTTTGTCTTCTTTAATTCTTCAATCACCTGTTCTGTAGGAAAAGTTTCTGGATGTGCAATTGCAAAATCAATCGCTTCAAAACCTAATTCTTCTGCTTTTTTTATAATCCATAAATCTTTTTCACTAAAGTTTTCTGTCCAAATGAAACTATCAACTCCAAATATTATCTTCATATTTTTCCTCTTTTCTTCTTAAAAATCGCCTCTTTAGATAAAATAAAAGGGGAAAGCGTCGAGCCCTCCCTTTTTTCATGACTCAAACGAAGTTTATCGATCACGAATGATTCGTTTGATATTTGGATTTTCGTACGTATCAAATTCATCAAAACTAGGAGTAGAAAACTCGCTAACAATTGCCCCTTCTTCTCCAGCTTTGAACCAATGTGCAACTCTAGGAAGCATAGTATATTGCTCACCTGGGTTTAAGATCACTTCATGTCCTGCTGTGTAATATTGTTTATTCTTTTCTGGAACTTTTGTATGAATCTTAGTCTCATCCAAAGGCGTTCCATCTTCATAATAGATATAAACTTTTCCCCATCGACAACGTAATGTTTCTTGTTTTCCTTCCCTTCCATCCTCTAGATCTGGATGTGTATGTTGAGGACAAGCTTGCCCAGGAAGAAGCGCCATTTCTTTAGCACAATATTTTTCATTATTACAATAAACTATTAAATTTAGTCCTTCTTCTTTAATATTGTTTAGCCCATATCCAGCATAATCAATATTAGCCAACTCTTCTTGAGTAAAAGCAATTCCTGATTTTTTAAACAATTCTTTTACTTTATTTTTATACTCCTCTGTGATTCCATCTACAACCTTTTCTTCCATAGTCATATCCTTCCTTATTTAACTGATTTTAATATCACTTAAATCAATATCTGCTTCTTTACTTTCATCTAATACGATTTCAGCATCTGGATCAACAGGTTTTAAAATAACAAATAATACAATAGCAAATACCAATGATCCTATTAGCAAAGCAGCCAACCATCCAAATGGATTTGTCATCGTTACCATTGCAAATAAGCCACCATGTGGAACAGGAGAGGCACATCCCCATAGCATACTTAATGCTCCGCCAACACCAGCTCCAACACCTGTAGCAATAACACATGGCAACAAATGATTAAAAATAATTGGATAACATCCTTCTGTAATCATACATACACCCATAGGAAATGCGGTTTTTAATGTATCAACTTCAGTCTTATTAAATACGTTCTTTCTAAATAGCTTCTGCATTGGATACATCATAGTTAATCCAAACGGAGTAACCATTGAAGCTAACATCAATACAGCCATCGGTTCATTTATGCCTTCTGATTGCAATGATAGCAAAAATGCATAAACCACTTTATTAATTGGTCCACCATAATCAACACCAGATAAAACACCAATAATCAATCCAAACAACAATGTCTGCGACATGTCTAATCCTTTAATAAAATTATTCAGTGCTTCTGTAAAAATTGAGATTGGTGTTCCTAGTACATAGAACATGATCATACCTACTAAGAAACAAGAAATTAAAGGAATTAAAAGCATTGGCTTTAATCCTTCTGCCCATTGTGGAACATGCATTTTATTTCTTAAGAATAAAGCAATATAACCAGCAATATAACCTCCAGCAAAACCACCAATGAACCCTGCATTCATTTTGATGGAAATTAATCCTACTAAAAATCCTGCTGCGATACCTGGTTTATCTGCAATAGAAAATGCAATTCCTGTACCAATTACAACAGGCAACATTCCCAATATTTGATTACCCATTGTATATAAAGTATCCGCAAAGCCCCAATCACTATTGAAGTTTTCTATAGCTACTCCGCCCATTAGGCTACCAATTGCAAGTAAGAAGCCTCCACCAACAACAATAGGAATCAAATAAGAGATTGCCGTTAATGCATGTTGTTTTAACGTATTAAGAGTACTTCCCTTAGATTTTACATCCGCCATTTTTTATATCCTCTCTTCAATTTTTTATTTATATCATCAAAGCTTTG
Organism: uncultured Faecalicoccus sp.; assembly: GCA_902497095.1. Classification (GTDB taxonomy): domain Bacteria; phylum Bacillota_I; class Bacilli_A; order Erysipelotrichales; family Erysipelotrichaceae; genus Faecalicoccus. The sequence goes on along the minus strand of CABVDD010000061.1, from coordinate 393 downwards.
TGATTTACATTTACTAAATAGAAGTTATTTGGCCATAATTTCTTCTACTTTTTCGATTAATTTATTTGGTGATTTAATAACAATTTCTGTAGGTACCTCAATTGTTTTTAAATCCTTAAAACGTTCTTTCCCCGCAATTTTAATATCTGCAGCAATAATTGCACAATCTGCATTCTTGATTTCTTCATCTGCCAATGCATCTTCTGTACCAATAGTTCCTTGTGTTTCAATATGAATCTCATGTCCACGATTTTTTGCGGCTTTAACCAATTTTTCTTTTGCAATATATGTATGCGCAATACCTGCTGTACATGCCGCAACCCCTACAATTTTCATACTTTCCTCCATTTCCCCGCGTCTAAAGTCGCGCGGTCACAAATATTTCATCAATAA
>CABVDD010000060.1 GCA_902497095.1 uncultured Faecalicoccus sp. | reverse complement strand
GTGCATACGATTTGCATACAAAAATAGAGATTATCGGAAAACGATGCAAATTATTTGGAGAGAAAATTTGCTAAAATACGCTATAATACAGTGATTTGCGTATGTAGGTAAAATGGTGGAAAATAAATAAAAATGGGCTTATTTTAACTTACCGAAAAAATTATCATTCAAAGTCCGATGCCTAAATATCGTTTTTCTATCAATAGGGGCAGCCAATATATCTTGCATTTCCAAGTAGACATACTCTCTAAAGAAATCTTTATTTTCCGCTGTATAAAAAGGTTTTATTTGAACTACCGTTTCTGCAGGTATCTCCATTTTTTCTATACGTTCCATATCAGATTCATTGGATACTATCAAATTCCACTTCACTCTATCGTACGGGAACTTCTGCATATCTTCAGTCAGCTGATTACCAAAACCTTCAGCATGGACTAAAACTTCTAAAACACATTTGGTCTGTTGCACCAATTCTTCATATTCACTACACAAGAATGTATTATCCAAATACAAATGCACATCTACCTTTGATTTTTCCATGTCAGGAAGCAATTGCCTAACATAGCTATTTTTATTCGGATTTCCTCCTGCAAATATATTAATCCGTTTAATGCCATTCATCAAGAATTGGCGTATTAATCGACGATAATCGTCTGTTTTCAGTCCATCACCGGAGTGAACAGTACAGTGATTTATTTGATGGAAGTAAGAAGTACAAGCCGGACACTCCAACTCACACGTTGCCGGTAAATACAGATTTACTTCATTAAGGTTTTCCATAACACGATTTCCCAAAGAGGCTTTTTTTTCCTCATCTTTGACACGTATATCTGAATTCAAGAACAAAGTTGGCTGAAAGATATAAGGCTTAGGAAATTTCCCGTCATATTCTATACAATCACCCGAAAACAATTCTCTTACAGCCTCAACAAAATGTCTTACAACTTCGTTTTCCATCATTTCCTTATCCAACAAAACACTATACCCATTCGTCGGATTTTGCCACTGTTCAATAATCAACTGTACAATCGGATAATCAGGACAAATCAAATAAGTTGCATTCAGAGTATTATAAACTACTGTTTTGTCATTACTACGCAACAAAAACGCATAAGGCTCCAAATAAAATAAATAATTCATTGCATTTACTCCTTTTTCAATTAATCGACTACAATAGAAGATAACAACTCCTCATAATGATTCGGATAATTCTCAGCATACGTTAAAAAAATCCCAAACTCCTCTTTCAACTTAGCATCCGTTTGTATGCCGGGACATATCAATTGCCCATTCTTTTCCTTCAACAAAAACAAGCACTGACCGCAGCTCCTTTTTAAATAACAGTGTCGACAGCTTTTTACTACCTTTTCGTACATCGAACTATAATATTTAGCTACAGCTGCACAGTCCAAATTCAGTTTTCCATCCTTCAGATATCCAATAGCATGTTCTTGTCCAATCTTTTCGCATGGAAGAATTTTTCCACGAACTGTCAAAAATAATTTGCGTTCAAAAGGGCGACAAGTGCCTGTGGGAATGTATCGGTCTTCCCACCCCGTATCAAACAAATCCAAATAAGTAGCATAACGATTACCACCATATCGCATCAACATCGAATGATAGCTCACGGAACGGCTGCCATCCTTAATGAAAGTATACTTCAAATCCTCGTGTTGCACTGCTTCATCAAAGCTCCTCACTCTATCATTAAACATTTTAGAAAACTCTTCAACACGTTCCGGAATAAGCCCAGTAGTATTTAGCTGCGCCATACGAGGATTCTTCCCAAACAGTTCTTTGATGGAATAATAACATTCTGCAACAGAATTCAAGTTATGCAATACAGAGTTGAAATTTACTTTCTTTTCAAAATAATCCGGATAGGTTTCTTGCAGTTTCTTTACGTTTCTGACTACACGTGAGAAAGACGAATTTCCATGCTTATCTACCCGATAAGCAGATTGCACCTCATTCCCGTCCAAACTAATCAGAATACTAAAATTCTTTTCCACCAAATAGTCCATATACCGGTCCAGTAGCATAGCATTCGTGGTTGTATTGTAATTAAAAATCAAAGAAGGCAAATTCAAACTCTCAATATAGGCAATTGTTTCCTTCACCAGTTTCATATTCAGCAGAGGTTCTCCGCCATAAAATCCAATTGTAATCTCATTTTTATGAGAAACATTATAATCAGAACACCATAGTTTAGTCAAATAATCTACCAATAGTTTTACGTTTTCAAAAGCCTGGTCACCTGTTTCTCGCCGGTCATAATTAGAATAAAATTCACCATAACCACAATACTTACATTCCAAATTACACCTATCAGTTACTTCAATCAATAATTGCCGCAACCCTGCAAGGTTTCGTTTTACCAATTCTTCACTATAATCTGTTTGAAATGTTACCCCTCTCTTTTCAAAAAAACAATGTTCTTTCAGAAATTTCAGTTTACGTTCGTAATAATTTGTTCTATCAACAAGTGATGCATCCATATGTTCCATTACAGTTGCCATTTCTTCCGGCACATAAAGAAAATAGCACAAAGCATCCGAATATACATATTGATGCTGATTCCCAGTAGTTATCAAAAAAGACTTATCCATCATTTACTATTTTAATGTAGCAATTACCAATATCGGATTACTCTCTTCCTCTACATTCTCCAAAGTATGGATGAATTTTGCTTTTAGAGATTCATCCTTTACGTCAGAAGTTCTCATCTCGTCTATATCTATCCAGTTGTCTTCACTGTTCGGAATAAGTACATCTATCCAATACTTTCCTTGTGAACGATAATCTACATGGAACGACCCTCCACACAAATCATTATCCAAGATAAAGTACTTAGCACCTTCCAGCCTACGAAGGGTGTGATTACCCAGCATTCGTTCCGTAATCTCGGATTTTCGCTCTTTTACTTTCACTTTTCCAGTCTGTTTGCCATAACAATAAGTATAAATGGTTTCCCCCTTACTGCACAACAGATAGATATTATCCTTACTCGGATAATAAGAATATATGGAAAAATAATCGAAAGCGCTTCTTTCCCTAAACCAAACATGAGTCGCCCCATAATCACCTTTTTCTTCATGGGTTGAAATGATATATTGAGGTACCAACTCATTCGCAGGGCTGTCATAACGATAAATCGTATCGGTATCCGGATATTTCAAGGTCAACTGATTGCCATAGGTATCTATACTGGTAAAAGGTTCTAACCAATAGTTAACAAACTGCTGGAAATTAATTCCGTTCTTCATAATTTCCTCTTCACGCCCGATATGTGCCGGATTTTTGAATATCTTTTTTTTCTGGTAAGTACTATCAACCCATGCAAAAGACCATACCGAATCTTTTGGTGTCGGTTTATTGATAAATGCCAGATTTTGAGCTATAAAGAACTTGTTATCATACAATGCAAATTGGAAATACATTGTCATAAATACATCATCCGGAGATGTTTTTGCAGCTGTCCGCTTATAATTGCCTTCATAATCATAGACTTTAACTCCAACTATTGTCGTCTGGATATATACTTCTTTGGTGTTCTCGTCCACGAAGAAATCAGCCATTCTGATATATTCTTCCGGTCCTTGTCCAACTTTGCCTACCTTATTCAAGAACTTTCCGGAACGTGAAAATCGGAGGACATGATTGTCTTTATAATGTTTCACCCAGATGTCAGAATCAGTCACCTTCATTTTAGTAATTTCTCCTATTAGAGATTCGTCCGTCACCTCCAACGAAACAATCTCCACTTTCGCAGCAGCTTCGCTCAATGGTAGTAAAGCAACCTTAGACACATTGTCTGATGATAGATTAATAACTGGAGTACCCTCTTCATCTTGCAAAGTATTCTCCTTTTTATTGCCACTACATCCTAATAAGAATGAAGCAATAGCTATCAGTAAAAAACAATTTTTCATAAATACAATCATCAATATACCTCATTCTGAAAGTAGTAGAAAACACACATATCATGCACTTCCACTACTTCCAAAATAACGGTACAAATTACTTACTTCACAATTCAAACAGTTGCAAAATACAATTTTTATTCTCCTATAAACAAGGCAAGAATAAAAAACATCAAACTTGTATTATTTACTACTATTCCTACATGCTATGTGATCCATGAGTACCGCCAGTCCACGATGGAGAGTACAGACTACCTGCAACATTTGCATTAAAGTTGTCAACCGGTCCAGACGGTCCAGCGCAAGCACACAAACAACAGTTTTCTCCTCCCAAAAGGCGATTCAACTCCTTTTCACTGAGTTCAGCTTTATTAAGCTGATCCAATTTAATCTTACCTAACTTTTTCATTGTCATCAAAATTTTAATTAAACATTCAATTTATGTATAGCATAAAACTATCTCTATTATTTATCCACAAATATTATTTCACGATATTTCCAACGCAAAGTATTCTTTGGGAAATTACAATGTAACAAAAACTCCATTTCAGGTAAAGCATATAACTTAGCTAATACATTTTTTACCGACTCACATATACAAACTTTCTCCACACACAGTAACCATTCACCTAAATCTCGCCAAACATCAACTGGAAATAAAAACAATGGTTCAACATACCTCACTCTATACTCAAACTGACAGAAAAACCGTTCAACACCTAATACTATTTGCTCCAACATCCAAGAAGTCCGAGAGCGAAACAAAGAATTCTCGTCATAGAAACGAAATAGAAAATAATCTCCTACCCACAATAAGAACTGAAATGTACCCATATAAGGCACTTTCATCTCTTGCCACAAAGCTATCAAGAATTCATCCACATCTGTAAGTTGTTCATCCACATCCATCTCTATCAAAGACTTTTGAGCTAAACATTCTATCAAACATCCCCATTTGGCAAGCCTAATCCCATTTTGTTCTGTAAACACTTTTTGTTGTATTTGCTCCAGCAAATTAAAGTTCTCTCCCTCCATTTGCTTTTTGCCTCCCACATAAGTATCACTCAAAAATCCGGAAAGGCAAAGTGTAAATTGTTTATCCAGCAATAAATCTAAATCCGGATATTGTATCTTATACTGATTCCAGACCAAAGAATTGTTAGGATAAAAGCACCACAAATCTTCTCCGAAAGGGAACTGTTTAGGATGGACTGACGGATTTTGATTCAAGAAAAGTAAAAAATGAGTATCGACCCTTTCCTGTATTTCAACCATATTCTCAATATCAAACGAAAAAGTGACTTTGATATGTTCTCCTTGTTGTTCAGAGAAATAAGCCACAAAATAATGAAACAAACTTTGGAACTCACGATAGAATGAGACAACCTCAGTCAAGAGGCTTCCCCACGCTTTTCGAGAATAAAAAACAGAAAAACAACACCACGCTTTTCCTCCCATCAACGTATAATTCTGTTTCATATTATGCCAAGAGTATTTTATTAGTATAATCAAAATTCCGATATACAATCCCTTGTCCGAACCCATTCGGATTTACCGTTTTACAATCATTATCCATTTTTTTCATCTTCAGATAGTTTATAGCCTCTGTTACACCCATGACAATTACCACTATCAGATTCGCATCTTTAACTTTATAATATTGATGATTAAAATCATACAAACAATTAGATTTGTTTCTAAGTATCATTTCCTCATCTTTAAAATTCAGTCGAATTCCGTTCTCCATCTCATCCCATATTCCTTCTTTCCATTCTCCTTTTATCACAAGTCGATATTTATCCCCTATACATTGTTTTAGCATGTCTGATTCATCCGGATGATTATAATTCATTGCAATATTGTTCTGTATCACTCCTATGCCAAAACGTTGTCCTTTATACAACATCAATACTCTCGTAGAGTAGGGATTTATATAATCCAGATAGACACTCTGCAACTTCTTCAACAAAAACTCTTGTGCTATCCGCTCTTCATCTGCATGCATCAAAACATTATAAAATTCCTTCTGATTAAAAATTTCCTGCACAAGCCCTCTACACAACAAACGATTGAAAAATTCAACATCTTCCAAACCATATCCTACAAACACTTCATTGTATCCTCTCGCCTCAACGAACTCCTTTCTTTCCAAGCAGACCCTTCCGAAAACATCACGATAACAAAGATTACTCGTATAAAATAGACGCTCTTTATTGTTAAATTCTTTTAACATAAACTCTGCAAACCCTCTACCTAAGTAATTATCTGCATCCAAATTGCATACTACTTCTCCTTCTGCCAATCTGAAAACCATATTCCTGCTATGGCTGCGTCGATAATAAGCTGGTTCAGTAGTCCTATAATAGACAAGAATACCCATCTCAATATATTTCATCATAGATTGAGCAATCCATTCTTCTAATCCATCTTGCGAATTATAATCCAGCACAACAAACTCTACCTCATCTACTAAGAAATTATCAAGAATATTCTTCTCCAAAGTTTCTTGTAAATGTTTAAGCCGATTCATACAAGTGATGCAAAATGAGATTTGTTTCATAGTGCTATATAGCCATTATTAATGAATAGTAAATCTACCGAATGCATAAGCTCCATCCAAACCTTTTATCTCAAGTAAAAAATCACCAACTAAGCCTTTCTGTAATTGTACTTTTCTCAATATTGGAGAGTCAATATTCTCAGTAGAAGAGTAAACAACATCCCCATTCTGAGAAATTACAATTTCAATCTCACCTATAGATTGATAGAACTCCAAGTCAATGGAGTGGTCATCATTCAAAAATGCTAAAAAAGGAGTCACTGGAGGAATAGAACGGTGACCATTCCCCGGACCATCCGGTAAATCAAAATCCTCATCCATGATGATTTCTACTCTTGAAGGAAAAGTTACTGACTTTCCATTCACTACATTTACCACAAAGAAGCAGTATAAACTTAACAAAATAAAAAATGATTTCATAGTATCTTTAGTTTTGAATGTAACAAAGATAGCCATTTAATCACTTCTTAGGGAAAGTACAAGTGGACAACACAAAAGAGAATAACAAACTATATATCAAGAAAATACTAAAAAAAAAGCTACTAAGTTAATGGACGAAAAGCAAGAAGTTCTTCTAATAAAGAGGGTAGTGTAAAATAAACTGTGTCACGCATTATTTATCTCTAGAAAACTCATCGGT
>CABVDD010000059.1 GCA_902497095.1 uncultured Faecalicoccus sp. | reverse complement strand
CCTTCAATTAAAGGTTTACGCTCACTTTTTCATTATATAACTGTCGAAAACGGGAAAATACTAGCATACTTCGTTTTCGTTTTCAAGCAAATTTGCCAAAAAGTCCTGATCTTCCTGCGATAATTCTTTTCCCTTTAAAAGGTCTGGTCGATGATAGCATGTATTCTTTAATGCCATTTGATGGCGCCATTTTTTGATATTGGCATGATGACCACTTAACAAAACTTCCGGAACTTTTTTTCCTTCATATTCTACTGGGCGAGTATATTGTGGATATTCTAATAATCCATCTGAAAAAGAATCATCCTGCCAACTATCTTTGCGAATGGTACCTGGAAGTAATCGTAAGATTGCATCACACATCACCACACATGCCGGTTCTCCGCCTGTTAATACAAAATCTCCCAGGGACAATTGAAGATCTACATAATCGCGTATTCTTTCATCAAATCCTTCATAATGTCCACAAATAAAAATCAAATGTTCTTTCAAAGATAACTGTTTGGCAACAGATTGTGAAAAAACTTTTCCCTGTGGAGTCAAAAGAATCACAGTACTATTATTTGTTCTAACACTGGCCAGGGCATCTAAGATTGGTTGGCACATCAACACCATACCAGCTCCTCCACCGTATGGCGTATCATCAACATGTCCGTGTTTTTCTTTTGTAAATAAACGAAAGTCAATACATTCAAATTCAAATAGGTCTTTTTCTTTTGCTCGTTTTATGATGCTTGTTTCCAACAGAGATTGAAAATAATCCGGAAACAAGGTCAATACCGTGATTTTCATCGAAGCCCCTCCATATCTTTAAAGATGATTCTCTTTAAGTTTGGATCAACTTCTAATATAAAAGCAGGTACAAAGGGAAGTAAAAAAGATGATTTTCCTTTAGAAATACGAAGAACTATATGTTTTCCTGTTTCTAAGATATCGCTCACAAGCCCACATTCATTACCTTGATCATCATAGACCATGCAATCCATAAGTTCGTGGTAATAATAAGTCCCTTTCTCTAAAGAAGGAAGGTCTTCTTTAGCAATTAAAAGATCCATCGTTTTTAATTTTTCAGCTTCATTGATATCTTTGATTTCATCAAATTTTGCATATCCAAAACCTTTATGCATACGAAAAGAGGCAACAGTTAATATCGTTCCATCTGATAGATGCAGTCTTCTTCCTTTCGCAAAGCGATCTTGAACATCATCTGTCACCAAATATATTTTACATTCACCTTTTAAACCATGTGTATTAATAATTGTTCCTACTTTGATCATTTGTCTCACCCTTAAAAAAATTAGGATGTTTTCACATCCTAGTATGCTTCGAATTTCACCGAAATTCTTTTTTTGTTATCACGCGCTGCAATCGACATCATCTGACGAAGACTGCTAGCCATCATTCCTTTGCGACCAATTAAACGCGCTACATCTTCACTGTTGGCATATACATACAACAAGACTTCGTTATCATTGGTGCTAGTCATTGTTTTGACCGATAAAGCCTGTTTGTCATCCACTAATGGAAGGCAAAGATCCATAAGTGTTTTTTCCAAATCTATCATTACTTCTTAACCATTTTAGATTCGTGGAATTCTTTCATAATGCCTTCTTTAGAAAGAATTGAACGAACTGTATCGCTAGGTTTAGCACCATTCTGTAACCATTTCATTGCCAATTCTTTATTTACAGTGATCTGGTTTTCAGAAGCGATTGGGTTGTATGTACCAATTTCTTCAATGATACGTCCATCACGAGGACTTCTTGAATCTGCAGCTACGATACGGTAGAAAGGACGTCCCTTTTTACCCATTCTTTTCAAACGTAATTTTACCATTTTAAATACCTTCCTTTTCTTTTGCCTGTTTAATTTATCACAGCACAATAAAAGTGTCAAGTTTTTTTACTTGACACTTATTTTTTCTTTTTCTTCTTTTTACTCTTTTTTTGCTTTTTACTTCCAGCATGCTTACTGGCTCCCTGCATACCACCGCCACGTTGCATATTTTGCAAAGCTGACAGGTTTGGCATGCCACCACCAGACATCATTTTAGTCATCATTTGCATTTGCTCAAGCTGAGAAATCAATCGATTGACCTCCATGACTTTAACACCGGCTCCTTTGGCAATACGATTTTTTCGACTTGCTTTTAAACAAGAAGGATTCTCTCTTTCGTACGGTGTCATCGATTGAATGATCGCTTGTGATTTTTTCATAGAATCATTCATTTTGTCATCGTCCAGCTGTTTGACCATTTTACCAAGTCCTGGAATCATTTTTAACATATTTTGCATGGATCCCATCTTCTGCATTTGACCAAACTGATCTAACATATCGTTAAAGGTAAATATTCCCTGTGCCATTCGATTGGCTGTTTTTTGTTGAACCTCCATGTCCAGCTTTTCCTGAGCTTGTTCAACTAAAGTGACAATATCTCCCATTCCCAATATACGATCTGCCATTCGATCAGGATGGAATTCTTCCAAATCTTCAACTTTTTCACCATTGGAAACAAATAGAACAGGAACATTGGTAATGCTGCGTACTGATAATAATCCACCACCACGGGCATCTCCATCCATCTTTGTGACAACTAAACCTGTGATGGAAAGTTGTTCATTAAACTCTCTGGCAACCGTTACGATATCTTGACCTGTCATCGCATCAACTGTCAGTAAAATATCATCAGGCTGCACCAATTGTTTCATTTGTAATAGTTCCTGCATTAGTTGTTCATCAACATGCAATCGACCAGCCGTATCAAAAATTACCAAATCTTTTTGTCGATCATACGCATATCCCATAGCCTGACGAGCTGTCTCGATAGCATTGACCTGAGCACCTAAGCTAAAAACTTCAACATCAATAGATTTTCCCAAAGTTTCTAGCTGTTCAATAGCAGCTGGACGTACAACATCACATGCTACCAACAATACACGTTTTTTTAATTTTTCCTTACAATATCTAGCAATTTTAGCACTTGCAGTGGTTTTACCAGTTCCCTGTAAACCAACCATCATTAAAGTAGAAACACCACTTTTTTTAAGATTTAATCGTGCATCTGCACTACCCAATAATTCTTGAATTTCATCATGGACAATTTTAACAACCATTTGACCAGGATTAACTGAATCAATTACTTCCTGACCTAATGCTTTTTGTTTAACATTTTCAATAAATTCTTTTACTACATTGTAGTTGACATCGGCTTCTAATAAAGACATACGCACTTCTTTGAGCATGTCATTCATATTCGATTCTGTCAGCTTACCTTGTCCCGTAATATTTTTTAACGCCTTACTTAAACGTTCACTTAAAGATTCAAAAGCCATTTTTCTCACTCCACCTTACTCTTTGACAGCCTGAAAGGCCAAACGACTTTCCTGAATGGAAATCAATTCAATTACTCCCACATATACAAAGCCATTTTTCTTTAACATATTCTGCATGGGAATATTATCCTTATGCGTGTCGATGCGTATATTGTTAATTTTAGTAAAACAATAATCTAAAATAGATTGTCCTACATGCCCTATTCTTTGACGAGAAGCAATTCGATGAATCACGCCATAAGGCTTATCATTCAACCAATTTCCATCTATTTTGGCATAACTGGGATCCTCACCAATAAAAAATACGAAAGAACCTTCGATTTCTCCATTTTTTTCATAAACATATAAATGTTCTGCTTCCATGTCTTTTAAAAGAATTTTTTTGCTGGGATAGCCTTCAGGCCATTGTGTAGGATTGCCATTGGCTACCATAAACTTTCTTGCGGTATCATAGATTTCCATTAGAACATCCATATCTTGAATCGTTGCTTTTCTTACAGCCATTTATTAAACTCCTGTGTTTTTGTTTTAGACCATCCAAATCGAAATGAACAAATTCCCCTGAAAAGCTCATAAGCGACATGAACAAAAGGATTAATTTTTTTCCAGTTGATAACAGCTGGTATAAAATGAGGATCATCTTTTTTGGTATAAAACATAAAAATCGTATATAGAATCACAAAATCACTGTTGACTAAATGAATATCAAAATGAAAATCTTCTTCAGGATACCATCGTCTTAAACAACTTTCCTGATATTCATACGCTTTACGCATATCATAAGCCGTTTCTAAATTCATACGATGCGTTAATGAACCCTGATGTTGCACATAGTGATAAAATCGTTTTGATATACAACCAATCGTATCCGCATTGCACAAGGCTTTAAAAACAGTATATGTATCTTCAAAACCACGCATAGATTCTGGAAATCTTACATTAGAAAAGCACTTCTTTTTATAAAGTTTACCCCAAGGATAATTGTTCATTCCTTTATTTTCCGAAAGAGAATGCAAAGCTTCTTGTCTGGTCATGACTTTTTGCGTTTCAATTTTACGATATAATGCACCAAACCGATAATCCATAGTATAACCACAACACACGATATCACATTGATAAGCCTCCATGTGATGCATCATAGTTTCTAATGTTTGCGGTTCTATATAATCATCACTATCTACAAAGAACACATAATCTCCATTCGCATGTTGCAACAAACGATTTCTTGTCGTCGATATTCCTACATTCTCATAGTTGTATAAATGAATAAATGAATATTGATTGGCATAAGATGACGCAATATATTTAGAATGATCACTAGAGCCATCATTCACCATTACAATTTCAATATCTTTATACGTTTGCGCAAGTATAGAATCTAGACATTGAGATAAGTAGTTTTCTACATTATATACAGGTACCAAAATGCTGATCATGTAAATTACCCCCTTATCCAAAAAGCCTTTCTAAAACTTTCTTTAATAGTGTATTAAAAATACATACACAAATCAATAGCCAAATTGTCCAAGCCATTACGCCTGCCAGATTTAGATTTAACCGATCATACTGCATATTGGCTCCAATTCCTAGTGAAACTGATGTCATAATTTCAGCCATCACAACAACTTTAAACCCTAAGGAAGAACAACTGATCCAACTAGAAACAATAGCTGGACGCAATAAAGGTAAATAAACCATCTGAAGCTTTTTTACCCAGCTTTGAGGATATATGATAAAAATATCTTTCCACGATTGACTTATCTCTTGTATAGACTCATACAAATTTTGATAAAATATAGGAAATAAAAGTAAAAACGAAACTATATAAATACTCATTTCCCGACTTACCCAAAATAATAATAAAATCACAAAAGTTATATTAGGAATGCTTCTTAGAAACAATAAAACTGGATTAAAATAAATGGCAAAAGATTTATAATGATGAGATAAAAACGATACGATAAAGGCAACTATAGAAGAAACCAATACTGAAAGAAAGACACGAAAAAAAGTCATCGCCAATGATTCATATAATTTTATATCTTTTATTTGCGTTATCATTTGTTCTATAACTTCATATGGAGAAGGCAAAATAATAGAATTATCAATCCAAGTCGATGCCAAAAACCATGTTATTAGAATACACGACACCAAAAGTATCCATTGTCTTAGTTTCATATATAACCTTTCTTTCACTTTTAACCTCTTTCGATTATACCAAAAGAAAAAAAGCACGCAATGTGCTTATTTAAGTTTTCTTTTATTAATATTCCATGTACCAATGACTTCATTCACTGTTGAGACCGTCACAAAAGCTTGAAAATCACTCTTATGCAAATAATCAAGCAACTTTTTATATTCATTGCTTGTCATGATCGTAACTAATTCAACACGTTCTTCTTTTTTAAATCCACCCATAGCTTTATATAAAGTCACGCCGCGATTCATAGAGTTCATAATATAATCTTGTATAACAGGATATTGTTCAGACAAAATACAAATTTTTTTCTTTTTATTAAAACCATCAATAAAATAATCAATAGCCTGTCCATTGGCATACGTACCAATCAAACTTACTACAAGAGTACCTACATCGTAAACAAGAATAGATGTCATTGAAGTAATAAAGCCAGAAAGTGTCAAAGCTTTTCCTATTTCCATATGTGTATACTTGCTAACGATCTTTCCAACGATATCTAAACCGCCACTCGATGCATTAACGTTAAATAAAATTGCCTGCCCAAACGCTATGATTAATGTATATGTGACTAAATCGTATACATTATTTCCAGTAATAGAACCTTGTAGTGGCACCAAAAATTCAAAAATTGCCAAAAAAACAGGTAATAAAATTGATGTATATACTGTTTTTGCACCAAATTCTTTACCAATAAAAATGAATCCGATCACCAAAAGTCCCATATTTAAAATCAGTGTTATCAATGAAATTGATAAAGGTATTAACTGATTTAAAACCATAGCCAAACCTGAAATACTTCCAACAACAATACCACTAGGTATCAAAAAAAAGTATATCGAAACCGATATAATGAACATCGCAAAAGTAATCAAAGAAAATTCTCTAAATCTCTCACTTATCATCTTTAATTCCCCCATCATTCCTTGGCTATTATAACAATGAAATGTCTGGAACAACAGAAGAAAAAAATGAATATATTTTGAAAAAAACTGAAAATAATTTAAATCTTTTTTAGGGAGCATTCATTATAAAAGTCAAGAAAACTAAGTGCAGTCAACAGAATAGAATCATCTGCATATGAAAAACAAAACAATACATTTTGTGTAGCACCACAGCAGTTTTCATCATGAACGATAGAAAAAGTACCTTCAAGACCATCCCATTCTTTAACTGCTCCATGATAAATATATTCTTGATTTTTAATCTTTTGACAAATAGAAATTGCTTTTTGTTCTGCTTCAAATGGTTCCATATATTCTCCTAAATATAAAAAAAAAGACCCGGCAACGTGCTATCTTCGCAGGGGCAGGCCCAACTATTGTCGCCGCTGAAGTGCTTAACTTCTGAGTTCGGTATGAGTTCAGGTGGTTCCACTTCGCTATCGTCACCGGATCGTTTCTTGAAGGATCGCTCCCTCAAAACTAAACAACATTTCAAAGACATCTCTGATTAAGTCCTCGACCGATTAGTACCGGTCAACTCCGTGTATCGCTACACTTCCATCTCCGGCCTATCTACCTTATCGTCTTTAAGGGGTCTTACTTCTCGCGAATGGGAGATCTCATCTTGGAGTAGGTTTCGTGCTTAGATGCTTTCAGCGCTTATCCTTTCCCTACTTAGCTACCCGGCTGTGCCGCTGGCGCGACAACCGGTGCACCAGAGGTAGGTCCATCCCGGTCCTCTCGTACTAAGGACAGCTCTCCTCAAATCTCCTGCGCCCACAACAGATAGGGACCGAACTGTCTCACGACGTTCTGAACCCAGCTCGCGTACCGCTTTAA
>CABVDD010000058.1 GCA_902497095.1 uncultured Faecalicoccus sp. | reverse complement strand
TTGCCTATTCTTGGAAAAGAAAAATCCCCGAATTTCTTTGAAATTCAGGGATTTAATCGTTTTGCCTTCTTAAAAAGTGGTGCCACCAGCAAGAGAACTTCTATTATTTCTTTGTTGATTATCACCGTTTTATAGTTTCTTTCATTTGGAAATCCACATGATTTAGCACACGATTATGTTTTATCGTTTTGCATCGCTATAAGAACGATTCTTTTTTCAAATATCTCTTTGTTTCAATATCGTCTGGGATTCTCCTATTAGAGTTACCACGCTGATATATAAAATTTTATATTTTTAGCTTCAAGCATATCCCATGAATTGTCCCACTGATTTTCTACGTGCTTTTGCGGTGGTTTGCTCATGGAGAATACTGAAACAAAGAAAACCATTTTTTTAGTCTTAACAAAATTATAGAGATATAATTTTAGTAAATAATTATAATTAAATCTACTAATTATCATTTCCAAAACAGATATGATAAATAGTTATTCTCATTCAAGTCACCTTTGTTTTCTTTCATAAGATTTAATTTGAATATATAAGTTAAATCAATATAACTAGAACCTTGTTCAATAGTTGTGATACTATTATCTTTTTGGATTAACCTCAATATTTGTTTTAAAAATTCATCCACATAAGAATGGCAGTTTTCTACTAATGTTTCAATATCATACATAGTACCACTATCATGAACAATTAAATTTCTGGTTCTATATAACCTTCTTATATGCCATGATAATTTCTTCTGATGCATTTCTAGTGTCTTTAATATATGCTTCGGTTTACTAAAACTTTTATTTATACAGAATAGTCTATATCGGAGTAAAGGATACTTATTTAATTCACCAAATAAAGCATTCCTTTGTTCTTGAAGTGTATCTAATACTAAAAAAGCAACAAATTTCTCCAATAAATTTCCATATTCTTTAGGTAGTGAATAAATATATGTCTTGACCAGTTCTCTGTCAATACTAATCATATCACTTAATGAGTTTCTGAATATTCTATAAGGATATCCTAATGTATGAGATTTACTTATTATTTCAATGATTTGTTGAATTTTGCTTCCTCCTGTTTTTTTGTTTATGGGGACTATCACTTCTATTGCTGTCCATAGATTTAACAACTGATTATCTACATTCCTATTTTCAATTGAGGTACTATGTAAGTTGAATACTCGATGAATTTTGGCCATTGTTTCTTCGGAAGGTACACCTCCTTCAAACAATGTATTCAATTTTTCTACAGCAAGCATAAATGGGGTATCAGAAGATGATCTATTTAATGGAGATGATGTTCCTTTAGTATAATATATTACTTCACCTGAAACTACCAATGTTATATCATTTCTAAAAGGCTTTTGTTTGTGATAGTAAAATGCAAATAGATCTCTGAGCACATCTATTGAATTTAAAGCAATTTCTCTTGCAGAGTATTCATCTAGCGTTTTACATGAGTACTTTACTACAATTTGTTTTCCCTTTATCAGTTTCCTGAATTTATTTAGAGCATCATCATCTTTATCTGGTAAATCAACAACTTTAAAATGTTTTATTTTTGTTTTTTCTATAATTGTCTTAAATCCTTTGTTAACAATTAGATATATATCAAAATCTTGCTTCTTAAAATTGAATATATCAAAAAAAACAGAGAGTTGGTCTACACTATTTATTGCATTGTCAGTATTGAAAAAGTATTCAAGTACACGAGAATGTATCCATTTTGTGTTATATCCCCATACTTTCAATATGCAAATCCATCCATCTATTAGTTCATTTATCTCTCTCTTTTTATTGCTTTTTACTGATTCTTTAAAAAGGATTCGACATGCCGTTTCATACTTTTTAGGTGATATTTTATTAGAAAGTAGCTTTAATATGTTTTTAATCAATGTATAATCTTTGTTATTTTCATCAAAGCTTATTGGTATAAATAATTCTTTTTCGTTTTCCAACAATTGATGAACTACGATATCCTGCTGTAAACTCCAGTTTAATTCTTCTATTACATATTTTAGGTGAGCACTCTCTATTTTAGCAGACTCAATATCTGCTATCGTCTTTAGAGCCTCTATTATTAGCATAAAAGAATTTAGCATTCTTCCTTTATATGAATCCACTGTATAATCAAATAATATTTCGTCCATTCTTTGGGCAAAAAACAATAAGCCCTCAGTTTCTTCGGAGATAGTCCAGTTTCTCAAATCGTATTGTTTCATATATTTTTTGATAAATTAAAAGATTGATATGTGCTTGATTTATTTCTCCCAAATAATACTAATTATTGTATTATATTGTTTGGTAGGAATGCAATATTCAAAGAATGTTGAATCCTTTTCATAATTTCCAAGATTGAGCCATGTTGATTTTACAATTTCTTGTTGCTTCTCTATACCCCTATAGATGAAATCGTAATTAGCTTCAATATATTCATTGGCAACAGAATTTTCTGGTGGAGATAACTTAATCAAGTCTTTAATTCTATATCTAAAATCTTCAGATTTACAGAAGTATTCAATTTTTCCATTTCTTATTGAAATAATTAAAATTGGATGAATGTTTAATTTACAGTATTTAAAAACAGTAGAAGTAATACTTGTTTTGAATCTTTTAGAGAGCCTTTCTATTAACTGTGGACTAAATGCCACACTGTGGCATTCTTCAAAACATAATTTACGCGGCATTAATAATTCAGATGCAAATTCATTAGCTTCAAATTCTTGGACACCCATTTTAGCTTGCTTTTCAGTTTCTTTGAACCAATTTAAAGTATTATGGTTTTCATTGTGTACTTCTAGTTTTTCGTGTAACAGAAAATGTCCGACTTCATGAGCTATAGCAAATCTCATTCTTTCTTCATATGGAATGTTTGCATTGACTTTTATCAGAGTTTTTTTTGTGCCTCGAATAATTTTTCCATCACACCTTCCTAAAGGTTCTTTTATTAAAGTAGCTCCAAGGGCTGGGACAAAAATATCCATTGGAATATCTGTTATCTCATCTAATCCAATCTCATCTAATAAACTTATTGCTTTTAATGCACCTCTATTGATCATCCTCTTCTTCCATTTTTTCTATTATTTCCAACAAATTTTGGTCTTTGACAATTTGTTTTAATTCATCTATATCTAATTTATCCAAATTTCTATATTGTATAGAAAAACGATTGTTTTTAATCATGTTCATAATAAAATTGATAGGCTTGTCAATATTTCTTTCTATAATTTGTTGCAAATATACTGTAGCTCTTTCTAACCTAATTTCATCTTTTTGCTTATTAATTATTCCTTTTGCTAGAAATGCATGTTTTTTTTGACTTTTATCTGAGATATGTTTTATTCTAGATAGATCATAGCCTTCCTTTTCAAGATATGAATCAATGAAATCGGCATCATTTCCCAAAATCATATCAAAGATTGATTCATCAACTTTATTTATCAAATCTTTCTTATTCATTTAAATATATTTTTAATCTATGACCTAAGGTTGACAATTTTCGATCTAACCTTTTTTTATAATATGTAAAGCAGTTGTCAGCCCCGATGTATCTTTATTGACTTCTCCGGAACTACCGTCAGGACTGCTATGCCCCATCAGATTTGCTTCAAATGATTTTTCACCTGACGATAAATCTACATTGGCAGCGTATACGATTGCAGGTTGTCCGCTTCCTTCTTTACCTCCTGAATAGTTGGCTTCTCCATCTTTGGCTGATTTAGGGAAGGCTTCATTGAAATCAGTGGAATGATTTATTTCTATTTTTACTACGAACTTCTTTAATGCTGTTGCCGGATTTAGTTTAATATCAAAGCTTTCGTGTGGGGTCGCTCCTGATATGCCATCTATTAATGGCTCTTTCTTTGTTGGCAAATAAAGTCCATCATCGTATTTAACTCCACGTGAATAACACCAATGAGGTAGAGCTTCTTTTCGTCGGTTTCCTCCCGATGCTTGCCAAGATTGAGTGGCGATTTTATGAGTTACATAAACCGTTGAAAGATAATTCCCTTGTGTATCTTCCAACCAAATAGCAATTTGCGGTGGATTCTTTTTATTAATACCCAAAAACAAAGGAAAATCATGCAGCCATTGTTCACCCTGCTCTATGCAGATTTTTACATCTCCTTTCTCATACTCAATTAGTTCCTTTTGGCAGGAACAAAGGCTAATGAGCCATAAATAAATGAATGTCAATCCCATTTTCTTCATGTTAGTTTTATTAAATTGTTATTATATCATTTGTTACTTATCGGGAACATTGCAAGCAAAAAAAGATTATCTTAATAATGTTTCAATATTCTTACGAGGAGAATAGGGCACTGGATTGGCATAACCTATTCTCAATATCAAGGTAGGATATTCCTTATTAATAGGTAACTCTTTTCGTAGAGCAATCGACAATGTGGTAACTTCACATGGTTGGTTCAGGAAAGCGTAAGAAATTCCTATTTCACTAGTTTTTAATAAAAAGCGTTGAAGGCTTCTCCCTAAATTAAGCCATTCTTCAATGGTATTATTCTGCGTGGTATATATAACGAAATGTGAGGAAGAACCGATTTTCTTCCTATCCGATTTATTTTGCATATTGGATTTTAGGAATAAGCGAACTATGGGGCGTGCAAATATTCCGGGCAATGGCGGGTTTCCGAAAACGAGATAACTTAATCCGCTTTGTGTCTCTGCAACCTGTTTCTTATTAAATCTTATCCACGAAAGTAATTCATTTTTGAAAGCAGCATCATTCATCTGAATTTCATTCCCTTTCAGTATGTACTTGATAATTGTGTCGGCAAATGGTGTACCTATTTCGGCAAAGTAGAATTGAACAGCATCTTCTTTTTGAATGGATTGAAGCTGTTGCAGCATTTCATTCGATACTTTATTACCATTATAGACACTACGGTTTGTTTGCCGTTTTTCTATTTGATGGAATAGAGGATTTTCAACCATGAGGTCATTCTTTGTTAATTCAAGAATGATTCCTTTGATGCTATATTCAACTATTTGAGTTGTATAGCCGAAATGGTTAGCCGCAATACATAGGTTTTCGACTGCACAACCTAAACTAATGAATAACTCCCGGTTATTTCCATCAACGACAGGTAATGCAACCTCGAAGTTTGGAATAACCGTAATTGTATTATCAGCAATGTGAAATTTCCAAGGTTGCGTGTTATGTCCCGAAGGAGCCTTAGAAGCATAGCTGGCTATTTGTATGAAATTAGTGTTCATTTTGAAATATCTTATTGATAAAGACCTCAATTCCTTCGTTTATTTGTTCCCAACCGGAGTTTTCATTTAGGGGGATGCCGTTATATACCGGACAGAAATCTTCCAGCATCACCAGATAAGTAATAGATGCAGTCAAGAGGGAAGCCATTACCGCTATCTCCTTCTGCGGATGTCCTGTTAGTTCACTCACTTTTTTAATAAGGTCTATTCCAACTTTCTCCCGCAGCTCTCTTAGCTTTACGATCATATCATTATTGCAAGATAGTTCCCAGCGATAAAGCCTTTTTAAAGTAGGATTATTCCTTAATTGCTCAATCTGTCCTTGAAACATACCTTTCACGAATGCAGGTAGTTCTTTACGGCTGGGATATTCAAGTGGGAAATTGAGCCAAAAATCATGTTGCCGCATGTAAGCAGCCATAAGTCCCTCTACCGAACCAAAATAGCGGTATATCAATATCTTTGAAACACCTGATTGGGTAGCTATAGCGTTAATGCCGATTTTCTCGAAGCCATCTTCGGCAATCATTTTACCGATAGTATCCAGCAACCGTTTTTCAGTAGCTTCCCGATCTCTTTCGCCTGTTGTGCTTTTTCCTGCCATTTTATATATTGTTACTATTTGGGAACAAATATATGTTACTTATCGGAAACATACAAATAATCTGCTTGGTAAATTTGCAGTGGTAGAAAGTTTTTTGCTATCAAGCCAATGCTGAACTTACTATGCCATCCATAGACAGTTTTTAAAACGGCTCTTGATTCTTCTTTCATTTGCTGGCGAAAATAGAATCAACGTGTTTTATAAACCATTAAAAATTAGAAGTATGGAAGTAGTAACCATCGAAGGAAGAACATTTTCGTATGTCTGCGAACGGTTCATGGAGTTTGCCAAACGGATAGAAAGTTTGTGCAGCACTCATACACAGAAAGTAGAAAATTGGCTGGATAGTCAGGAAGTGTGCCTGTTGTTGGGCTTTAGCAAACGAACGTTACAGTATTACCGGAGTAACGGAAGATTGTCTTATTCTCAAATAGGCAGTAAGATTTATTATAAATCTGCTGATATTGAAAGAATTATTGCGGACAGTGAAACACTGAATCAATCACCCAAACAAACCATGCCTTATGAAAAGAACTAAAGAAGATTATCCGTTCTTCAATTTGTTTTCTATTGTCGGCACATGGGAAAGCATTAATCTGAATCCTACGGTTATCATCTACCGGAACGACAAAGATTATCTTCTTTCTATTATATATGTATCGGAAACCACCAAACAGGCTTCTCCTGCTACGTATGAGATACAAAAAGAGGTAGCCAGTATTTTATTGCCACTGCATCCAAATGGCTCTATATAGATTATGATCCGGCAAAAGATGTACTTAGCATTTCATCACTGGGTGGCTATCTGCGTAACTAACTTATCAATCAGCTAATCATATAACTGATTAGCCATCTGGCAATCTTGAAATCAATATTTCAATAAAACAATCTTTCAATCATGGAACTAATAAATAAAGATACCCCACAAGTCAAAGAATTTATTTCTTCGCTCGATTCGATGCTGGATGGTATTGAATCTATAGTCAAGCATTACAAGCCTCACCTGAATGGGGAATGCTTTCTTTCTAATAATGAAGTTTCCAAGAAACTGAATGTCAGTTTGCGAACCCTGCAAGAGTGGAGAGATACAGGTCTAATCCCCTTTATCCAGATAAAAGGTAAAATCATCTATCGTCAGAGTGATATTGATAAACTGCTCCAAAGGCACTATTTTGAAAGTTGGAAAGAGTAACCTGCCAAGCCCAAAAACATTGTTTTTCGGAATTTAATTTGAATCATTGACTTTTCCAGTGAAGTATTTAGTCTGTGCAAGTCTTTAGATGAAAATACGCTCGAACATAGTGAGAGGAAGATTTTCTTCTAAACCGAAGGCTTGGACTTGAACAGGCTAAATGCGGAACTTACCTTTGTCAATGTTTCATATTGAGTTCTGAAAAACTTACTTTAAAAGAAAAGGATTGAGAAAATGAATTTTGAAAAGTAATTTATATATGGATATAGTAGCAATAGAAAGAGTTTCCTTCGATTCTTTTAGAAAGAAGTTGGAACAGATTATATCTTTGGCAGATAATACTTCTTTATCTTCCTCTGATATGTGTATTGAGAAAGAATGGATAGAGGGTAAGACATTGGCAGCTTCCTTAAATTTTTCTTTGAGAACATTACAGTCTCTACGGGAGAGTGGCAAACTTTCTTTTTCGACTGTTGGCAAGAAAGTATATTATAAGGTTGCCGAAGTACAGAAACTATTGGATTCAGGTAGAATAAAAGTAGCTACTAAAGAATAATTGCTTATGGATTTGTACACGAATGAGGATAGCCAAGAATTATTGCAATCGTTAGATAGGGCTTTACCTT
>CABVDD010000057.1 GCA_902497095.1 uncultured Faecalicoccus sp. | reverse complement strand
TTCGCTAAAGCTTAGGCGGACCCCTAGACTATCTAGGGGTTTTACTAGCCAAAAAAGTCATCCACTATTTGGGATGACTATCTAATCTTGTTTATCCGTACTTGGAAAGATAAATACTTGTTCGCCGTCTTGTGTTACATGATAACGCCCCATGGCAAAGTAACGAGCATAATCAGGATTGCTTAAATTTTGATATGTTTTTTCTAATTCTTCTTTTTCATTTTCTAGATCCGCAATCTGATCTTTATTTTCCTGTATGCTCAACCGAAGCTGCGCTGTTGTCTGCAAATCTTGTATTCCGCTCCATGTCAAATATATGGTACCCCCTAATAAGAGCGTACAAAGAACAACTTTTCGCATGGCCTTACCTTTAGAAATCGGCATTTTCTTGACTTGTCTTTCCGTCCTCTTTACTTTATATGCTCTTTTCATGTGAATCCCCTTATCATTATATCATTTTTTATGCGGTTTTACACATAGAGACAATATCGCAATATCACTTGGATTGATTCCTGAAATTCGAGATGCCTGCCCCAGTGTAGAAGGTCTAATCTGATCCAGTTTTTGACGAGCTTCTAAACGCAGATTGTCCATGTGAAGATAATCCAAACCCTCCGGAAGCTTTTTTTGATCCATGGCCTGTAAATGGCGAGCATCTCGTTTAGCCTTGTCAATATAACCGGCATATTTGACTTCAATTTCAATCTGCCTTGCGATACTTTCATCAATTTCTTGTCCAATCCAAGGAAGAAGTCCTTTAATGGTTACTTGCGGGCGCTTCAACAGTTCTAAAGCACTACATCCATGCTGCAAAGGATCAAAACCTAAAGATGCCAAATACGTATTGATAGAATCTGATGGCTTGATATGAACTTCTTGAAGGTATTCTTTTGTTTGTTTGATCGTTTCCATCTTTTTTTGAAACTGTTCATATCGCTTTTCAGATACGACACCTAATTGAAATCCTTTTTCCATTAAACGCTGATCTGCATTATCATGTCGAAGCAATAGTCGATATTCGGCCCTGGATGTCAAAAGTCGATATGGTTCTTTAGTACCTTTCGTGCATAAATCATCGATCATGACACCGATATATGCCTCATCCCTTCGCAAAACAAAAGGATCTTTACCATCTATTTTTAAAGCCGCATTGATACCTGCCATCAATCCTTGTCCTGCAGCTTCTTCATATCCGCTGGTTCCATTGACTTGCCCTGCCGTAAACAAATTTTCAATAACTTTGTTTTCCATACTTGGCTTCATCTGTAAAGGATCGATCGCATCATATTCGATCGCATAAGCATATTTTACGATTTGTGCATTTTCTAATCCCGGTAAAGAATGCACCATTTGTTCTTGAACATCGATAGGCATAGAAGTCGAAAAGCCCTGCAAATAGATCGTATCCAGACTTTTTGATTCTGGCTCTAAAAACAACTGATGTCTTTCCTTATCGGCAAAACGAACCAATTTATCTTCAATACTTGGACAATAACGCGGCCCCACACCTTTTACCAAACCGGAATACATTGCCGAATCTTGTAAATGATCACGAATGATTTGATGTGTTTTCGGTGTCGTATAGATCAAATGACAAATTTCCTGCTTGTCAAAAGGTAAAATATCTTCTGGTTTAGTAGTCTCGCTAAAACTGAAAAATTCCGGTGTTCCAGGCTGTTTTTCAGCTTTTGAAAAATCAATGCTGTCCCGTAAAATTCGAGGTGGTGTCCCTGTTTTTAAGCGAAACAATCGAACGCCATGTTCTTGCAGACCTGCTGACAAGGTCTGAATCGTAGGCTGATCTTCCGGCCCTGATACCATAGCGTTATGGCCTCGAAGAATGGTAGATGTCATATACGTTCCAGTTGTCAAAATCACAGCTTGCGCAAAGACATCTCCATGATCTTTTAAATGCACACCTTTTACACATTGGTTCTCAATGATCAATTGTGTACACGCATCTTCAATGACAGTCAGATTCTCAGTATGTTGAAGAATAGAAGCCATTCTTTTTTTATATTCTTCTTTATCGCTTTGTACGCGCAAAGACCAGACACCTGGACCCTTGGTCGTATTCAACATTTTAAACTGCAAAGCCGTCTGATCTGCCACGATCGGCATTAATCCACCTAAAGCATCTATTTCTCTTACAACGATTCCTTTAGCCGGCCCACCTACACTTGGATTACAAGGCATAGATCCTGCCATTTGAATATCCAAAGTGACCAAAGCCGTTTTTTTGTGCATTCGACAAGCTGCCATAGCCGCTTCAATACCAGCATGCCCAGCTCCTATAACAATGATATCGTACATGGATCATACCTCTTTTCTACGTGGTAAATGTATACGAATGTGAAAAACAACCTGTGGCAAACGCAGATAACAGGCAACCACAACACCAACACCTACTGTCAATAATCCATTGAAAGCCATTTTGATAAAGGCTATCCATTTTG
Organism: uncultured Faecalicoccus sp.; assembly: GCA_902497095.1. Classification (GTDB taxonomy): domain Bacteria; phylum Bacillota_I; class Bacilli_A; order Erysipelotrichales; family Erysipelotrichaceae; genus Faecalicoccus. The sequence goes on along the minus strand of CABVDD010000057.1, from coordinate 6,120 downwards.
AACCATCCACACCATGAAGTCCTATCCAATTTAAAACTGTGCATACGATAAACATGGATGCGATCACTATTAAAAGTCGTGAAATGATCTGCAGTGTTTTATGAAAACGTATCTGATATACAGAACGCACTTCTTTTAAATTGTATATAATTAAATAACCATCACCTACAATGGAAGTCAGTACGCTACCCGCAAAACCAAAGATTGCGGTTAATGGAACCATCAAAACGCCTTTGATGATCGTAGAAATCATCATTCTACGTAAAGATGTTCTTTTTAATCCCAAGGCCATCATCAAATTGGTCGTTACTGGAGAAATGGTTCCTAAAAAGCCTTCAATAGAAAGCCAGGACAAAACATAAGAACTCATATCTAAATTTTCTGTATAGAATAATGTATAGTTGATTGGCCCGGCATACAAAAAGATACAGAATGCCACAGGAATACCAATCGTCAGCACAACATTTAAACAATCCACAACATTTTTTCTTGTCTTTGTCCAGTCTTTTCGCGTCAGTGCTTCTGTAATATGCGGAATGATGGCAGCTGTAAAACCAGGTGCTAAGATCATTGGAATCGCAGTGATCTTGACGCCTACATAGTTTGTTGCGGAAATAATCGTTGAAATAGTTGCTTCATCATACTGATGCAGATGAAGACCGGTTGGTAAAAGAATCGCATTAAAGATTTGTTGCGAGTATCCAAAAATCGCAGAAATCATATATGGAATTGCCAAGATAAACATTTCTTTGGCAATTTTTTTCTGTGAAATACCAGTTTTTGTCTGTGCCTGGCTTTCTAAAAGAATTTCTTGTTTCTTGTGTTTATCAAACACCAAAAACTGTACGATAGCAGCTATGGCCGCAACCGAAGTTGAGAAAACGGAAACATACAAAGCCCATTTTCTTTCCAAACCTAAAACATAGACGAATAAACAAGAAATGGACAATAAAAAACCAACACGGAACACTTGTTCAAACGCTTGTGAAAAAGCATATTGTTCCATTTCTTTACGTCCCTGATAAAAACCTCGTAATGCGGATAACACCGGCACAAAGAAAATAGCTAACGATAAAATTTGTAAAGAACGAGCCATGACATCGCTGCTTTGCGCTACCATCAAAGGAGCTAAAATACCGGATAGGCCAAACATCAAAAGCATGCCCGCAAAGCCCATCAACGCCAGTGCCACAAACGCTATTTTTCGAATCAACAAAACGGTATGCGCATCTTTTAATACGGTATAGCGAGCTACCAAAGTCGCAATCGCAAACGGAAAACCGGCCGTAAAAACACTCAATACATATGAATAAATATTATAAGCTTGACCATAAATGCCCATGTAGACATCAGATCCTAAAATGCTGGAAAAAGGAATAGCATAGACGATCCCAATAAGTTTGGCGATAAACATACCACCGGTTCCTACCAAGCCACTTAATATGATCGACTTTTTGATTTTTGATGATTCCTGCATTCCATGCACCTCCCATTCCAATTAGAATTCATTATATCATACGCATGAAAAATACAAGCTTTTTTTTATCTTTTGCACTATACTTAAATTATGAAAACAACAATTTGTACAGCTATACAAGCTCGTTTGGCCGATCAGCAGGCCATTCATGAATATAACATTCCTTCTTTGCTCTTGATGGAACATGCTGCCATAGGCTGCACCAAGATCATTCAAGATTATATGCAGCCAAAAAATACGGTTGTAATACTGTGTGGACCGGGAAACAATGGCGGTGATGGCTTGGCCATTGCGCGCTTATTAAACAGAAACTGTTTGGTATATGCACCAAATCCTTCTATTATGTCTGTAGATGAGAAAATACAATGGGATATGCTTCAAAAAAATGAAGCTGTTCAATTTTTATCCTTTGAAGAAACTTTAAGCTCTATTCAAAAAGCGGATATCATCATCGATGCCTTATTTGGAAATGGTCTATCACGTCCTGTAGAAGGAAACTATAAGACCTTGATCGATGCCGCAAATTCATCCAAAGCCATGGTTATATCGATCGATATCAACAGTGGTTTGGATGCGAGCACCGGCAAGATTCTTAACACCTGTATAAACAGTGATCTAACCCTTTGTTTAGATTGTATCAAAACCGGTCTTTTGATCAATGAAGGAAAAAAAGTATGTTCTAAATTGGAATGTATTCCCATTGGAATACCACAAAACATACATGAAAATTTAAAAACCGCTGTATTACTAGATCAAAAACAAGCAGTACAACTTCTTCCAAAACGTTTAGATCACAGTCATAAAGGAGACTTTGGCAAGGCTTTGATGATTGGTGGATCTTATTCAATGCATGGAGCCATTACCATGGCTGCCAAAGCTTGTTATAAAAGCGGAATTGGTACACTCACCTGCTTAGTACCAGATTGTATTCATGATATCCTGGCACAAAAAATGGAATTTGCCATGTTAAAGACCGGTAAAGATCACGAAGGATATTTTTCATTAGAAGCACTTTCTTCTTTATCACAAGAAGAAAGAAAATATGATATTGTGACAATAGGAAATGGTATGGGTAAAAATGAAAGTACAAAAGCACTAGTACAAAAAGCTTTACAACTTTCTACATGTACACTTTTAGATGCCGATGCCTGCTGGGGTATTCGTGAACATCCCGAACTTTTAAAACAAGATTTTCCAATCATCTTGACCCCTCATATCAAAGAAATGACATATCTTTGTCAAAAAAGTATATCAGAAATCTTAAATGATCCTTTTAAGACAGTACAAGATTTTTGTGAAAAATATCCAAATTGTACAATGGTTTTAAAATCGGATTTTACTCTGATTGGACATCAAGATCAAATGTATGTTTTAAATCAGCCAAATTCCGCCCTAGCCAAAGGCGGCAGCGGTGACATATTATGCGGTATCATTGCGGGAATATATGGTCAATGCCGTGATGCGTTTCAAGCAGCCAGTGTTGGCGTGTATATACATAATAGCTGTGCCATCCAAAAAAAAGATCCTGCCTGCTTTATGCCGGAGGATCTGATTCATCAAATTCCTTTTGTCTTTCAATCATTGCGGGAAGGTTAAACTTCCCTTTTTTTATCATGGGCAATCAAAGTACGCATAGTTTCCACCGCACAGGAAAACATAGGATGCAGATCGTGATCTTGCGGATTCGAAAGTCCTTGTTTAGCTCGTTCCTGATTGGCAATAGCCATAAACATAGCACCCGATCGAACATGTTTTGCCTGAGAAACGATAAACAATGTACTGCTTTCCATTTCAGAACAAATCGTACCTAAATCACAATAAGCCTGCCAGTTCTCGATAAGACGTTGGCCTACCGGAGATTTTTGCGGCTCGTGCTGACCATAAAAACTATCCTTGCAGTGAGCTACTCCTACATGAAAACGCAGTGATAATTTCTGAGCGCTTTGCACTTGTGCCTGTAATACGGAAAAATCCGGAACTGCCGGAAATTCTATAGGTGCATACTCTTTACTGGTTCCTTCGGCACGTATGGCACCATTTGCAATACATAGATCTCCACCCTGGACATCCAAAGCCATACCACCACATGTTCCCAGGCGTAAAAAAGTATGCGCCTTGCAGCGAACTAATTCTTCCACGGCAATGGCAGTAGATGGACCTCCAATACCAGTGGATACGACACTGACTTTTGTTTCATTTATAAATCCGGTATACGTAACAAATTCTCGATTTCTTTGCACAAAACGTACATTTCGAAGATACTTTGCGACTTCTTGTACTCGTCCTGGATCCCCTGTTAAGAAAACATATTTCCCAATATCTTCTTCGCAAACACCGATATGATATTGCACTCCGGCTCCTTGTGTATAATCAATCATAAACGCACCTACTGTATTTGAAATTGAATGTAGTAAACATGAGGATGAAACATAATGGTATTAAAGCCATAGGCATCACAATCATCAAAATCGCCATCCCAATCATTGTTTAACTTTTGTCGAAGATGCTCAGCCTGTTCCTTTTCCATCTGCGCCGTTGTATAAAACTCGATACAATGCATCAAAGAAGGCTGCTCTCTGGAAGGAGAAAAAGACATAGAAGGACAATAGGATAACAGTTCTTCTTTGATTTCTTCTTCTATGCTTTTTTCTTCCGTATCAACAACCACATGTAAACGAACTAACATTGGCCATCTTGCTCCAGGATGTATCGACAGAATTTTTTTAAATTTTGATCATTCTCTAAAGTAATGACCTTACCCAGGCTTAAATTTAAAGCCGCAATGCGAATGTCACCATCAACGACTGACATATTTAAAGTCCCTGTCACATTTTCATAAAAAATATCGTATAAGTAACTTGTTCTTTCTTCATTTGCCTTTTTTGACTGTTGTTCAAAGTGTATGTCTTTTTTGTTCTTCAACATGACACGAACGGCACCGGCACCACTGGATGGAATGGATTTTGACATATTGACCTCCTAATGTTTTTCTGCTTCAAAAGTGATTTGAATACCTAAATTAGAATATACAGAAGCATCTACATGAGCCACATCGCATGTGATATGCGCTTGTGTTCCCTTTAATAATTTTAACTGCTCCATAGCTTTTTGGGCAAGTGGATTTGACTGGGCGCTCAAACTTAGCGCAATCAAAATTTCATTGGTATGAAGCCTTGGATTGACACTACCTAAATATTTTGTCTTCAATTTTTGAATAGGACCAAACGCTTCTGGTTCAATCAATAAGGCATCATCTTCGATACCAGCTAAATGTTTGATCGCATTCATCAACACAGAAGAGCAAGCACCCATTAAATGGGTAGTCTTGCCTGTAACGATCGTACCATCGGCCAGTTCCAAAGCACCACTGAAAGAATGAGATTCTTTTTCTTTTTGACGAGCTGCCACTACACATTTGCGATCTTCTTCTTGAACACCGGCTTGTTTCATGACCATTTCCTGTTTATGTACTTCTTCTTCCTTGCACTGTTCACGAATCCATCGTGTTTTTGAATTAAAGTATCGTCGTATAATTTCTTGTTTACTGGCCTGGCAGCATGCTTCATCATCACTAATGCAGAAACCAGCCATATTCACTCCCATATCTGTTGGAGATTTATATGGACTTTGACCATAGATTGCTTCAAAAATATTACGTAAAACAGGGAAGATTTCAATATCACGGTTATAATTTACCGTAACTTTATCATAGGCTTCCAAATGGAAAGGGTCGATCATATTCACATCATTCAAATCTGCTGTGGCAGCTTCATAAGCTAAATTGACCGGATGGTTCAATGGAAGATTCCAGATTGGAAACGTTTCATATTTTGCATATCCAGCTTTTATGCCATGCACATGATCATGATAAAGTTGAGATAGACAAGTTGCCATTTTTCCAGAACCTGGTCCTGGTGCCGTCACAACAACTAACGGACGTTCTGTCTTGATATAATCATTTTTGCCAAAGCCATCTTTTGAGATAATTTTTTGTGTATTTGTAGGATAGCCATCTATATAGTAATGATAATAACAGTTGATCTTTCGACGTTTTAATTTTTGTTTAAAACTGTCTGCCAGATCTTGTCCTGTATATTGTGTAATGACAACACTGCCTACAAACAAACCAACCTTGCGAAATTCTTTGATCAAACGAAGAACATCTTCCTGATAAGTAATTCCCAGATCCTGACGCACTTTATTTTGTTGAATGTCTTTGGCAGAAATCACGATTACAATTTCTGCCTGATCTTTTAACTGCATCAGCATTTGCAGCTTGCTGTCAGGTTCAAATCCTGGTAAAACTCTGGAAGCATGATAGTCATCAAAAAGCTTCCCGCCAAATTCTAAATACAACTTATCGCCAAACTGTCCGATTCTTTCTTTTATATGTTCTGACTGCATGGCCAGATATTTCTGATTGTCAAATCCAATTTTCATGTATTTCACCTCAAATTTTCAATGTTTATTCTATCACATACACGCTCTGAATGCACAAAGAAAAAGGTCGTACTTAACGACCTTATGCATTCTCTTCTGTCATAGATGAAACCATTTTTTCATCCATCATTGTTTCATGAAGAGTCGCATCAATTTTATCAATTTCTTCAGCCAAATTGACCGCATGATCATTGATACGATCA
>CABVDD010000056.1 GCA_902497095.1 uncultured Faecalicoccus sp. | reverse complement strand
ACTGCGGAAGATATGCTTCAGGGAATCCACAAGCTGTATGAGGATCTGGGCGAGCTGAATTTCCGAAAATATGTACAGGTCATCCTGACAGACCGGGGATCCGAATTCGCAAGGGCGGAAGAAACAGAGGCTTTCGGCTGTAAGGTCTTCTATTGCGATTCCATGGCCTCCTGGCAGAAGCCACATGTGGAGAACAATCATATTTTATTCCGCTATGTATGTCCAAAGGAAAAGGATCTGGGGAAGCTGGGGCTTCTGTCACAGGAGGATCTGCACGGAAAAAGTCCTTACGAGATCTTCGAGTTTTTTCATTCGAACGAGGACATCATGAAAAGGTTGAATATTAAAAAAATAGGTCCGGATCAAATCAACCTAACTCCGGATCTTCTAAAAAATAAACCTGTCATCTTACAGGTAGTGCAGCAGGAGCTTCAAAATCTGATCAATCAACAGAACAGTGGAACTTAGTCTTACACTTTAAAAAAATCTAAGATCCAGTGTTCTTTTTGTGGTGTTGAAATAACTCTTGCAGACAATATCAATATAACAGAAAGAGAGAATTCCTCAAACAAAAATCTCTGAGATCTTTATGAAATCAGAGATTCTGTAAGATTTAATTCCACTTTTCTAAATCGTGCCTTGGGTGTGGAATTTACTTTTTCACTTCAGCTGTATATTTCTTTCATAAGATGCCCTTACATAAAAACAAAAAAGTTGAAATGCGAATGATTTCGACACTTCAACTTTTTGTATCAATTTCTATTTAAAATATTATTTAGCTCGACCAGAATATTTTCCATCACTAGTGTTTACAACAATCATTTCGTCCTGATTGATAAACAAAGGAACTTTAACTTCCAATCCTGTTTCCAGCACTGCATTTTTGCTGGCAGAAGTTGCTGTATCACCTTTTACAGCCGGTTCACATCCAATAACTTTCAACGTTGCTTTATCTGGTAAAACAATACCTAAAATTTCACCTTCATATGTAGAAATAGAAACATTGTCATTAGCTTTGATAAATTTCTTTTCCCATTCCAAACGATCGGCAGGAATTTCAATCTGTTCATATGTTTCGTTATCCATGAAAACTAAAGCATCATCTGTATCATACAAATACTGCATTTCACGTTTTTCAATCTGTGCAGGTTCAACTTTTTCTCCCCCACCCCATGATAATTCAACGTTACTTCCAGTACGCAAGTTACGAACTTTTGCCTTTACAACCATCGCACTACGTGCTGTTTTATTCTGTGAAACATCTAATACCACATAAATATCACCATCGACTTGAATTGTCTGTCCTGGTTTTAAATCATTTGAGCTGATCATTCTTTTTTCTCCTTATCTTTTACTACTACTAATTTTAGGAGAAAAATCCATCTTGTCAAGAAACTAATACTTGCCTTAACTTTGATATTACTTTTTAATTAACGAAGAAATCATTTAAAACATTTGCCAGTTCTTGTGGATTTTCTTCATTGACAATATGTCCAGTATTTTTAATCTCAATCCATTTTGCGTTTAACATATTTTGAAGAAAATAATGTGCAGATTTTAGATTGGACTTGTCTTGTTCTCCATAAATAAGTATTGTAGGTATTAAAAAATTATGTATACGATCTTCATAGCTTAAATTAAGCATAGACTTTGTCAAAATTAGCGTTTCTTTCTTATCAAAAGCCATGTCCTTAAACACTGATTTTGGCAAAAAACGAAACACCAGATTTTGTACATGAAATAATACTTTTGGAACTTTATAAGGCGTACCTATTAAAACCAATTTCTTTACCTTTTCAGGATACTCCAATGCGAAATCTAAAGCTAATACGCCGCCTAAAGAAAGCCCACATATATAAAGTGAATCCTCAAAACTTAAACAATATTTACAAAATGAAGAATAAAGATTTGCATAGCTGGCTTCTTGATGCTGTAATAGGACATTCAAATCCGGACAAATAATATCAAGCTTTTCATCCATAAAACGAATCGTTTGATTCCAACTATCTGCCTTATGGCCGGTTCCATGTACCAAAATCGTTTTCATATGTGTTTTTTCTCCTTTGATTCTTCCATTCTATATTACCCAGAAACAATTCTTAGAACCTTATTTGGCTAGTTTATATAGAGATTCTGTCATATTGATAATTTTGTTGGTTTTTATTCGGTTCTTAAAACAATACTAATGAAGTAAAGTTTACAGAATAAGTTAATTGTTCATTTTTATGGCGGACTTGTTGAACTATAAAAATGTGGGCTTTAATATCTAAAGTCCGTATTTTGTCATTTAATTCTCTTTCTTAGACAGTAAGCAAACAGTTTCTACATGTTGTGTCTGCGAGAACATATCAAATGGCTGTACTGATTTTAGCGCATAAACTCTTTGTAACTGTTTTAAATCTTTGGCTAATGTACTAGGATTACAAGAAATATAAACGATCTGTTCTGGTTGTTTTTCTAAAATAGCTTCTTTCATTGTAGTATCTAATCCTGTTCTTGGTGGATCTACGATCAGAGTATCTACATTTTCTTGTATTTTCTTCAATGTTTTTCCAGCATCTTCACAAATAAAAGATACGTGTTTTAAATTATTTAATTTTGCGTTTTCATTCGCATTTTTTACGGCATCTTCAATATATTCAATACCTATTACTTTTTTTGCTTTCGAGGCAACCATCAAACTCATAGCACCAATTCCACTATAGGCTTCTACTAAAACATCACAAGGCTGAATCAAATCTTTAACATAATTATAAAGACGGTAAGCTTGTTTAGTATTCAACTGAAAAAATGAACGAGGTAAAAGATTAAGAAGCAAACCATCTAAATGTAATTCCATCGTTTCTTTTCCATATAACAATCGCATCTCTTTTCCATAAATGTCCACATTCTTATCCGTTTTAATGCTTTGCCAGATAGAAACAACATTATCCAACTGACTGATTTCTTTGATCATATCTGAATTTAGTATATCTTGACCTGTTATAAGAATGATCTGTATTTTTTCTTCAAATTCTTTTATTACAACCGTTCGAAGCCCTTTTTCTTCATGAAAATCATAAGCTTGTATTGAATAGACATTTAAAATTTGTTCTAATGCCTGTCTAGTTTTCTCCAGTCCTTTTTGATGCACAATACAGCGAGAAATAGAAACAAAATTATTAGATTCCATCTGATACATTCCAATTCTGATTTTGCCATCAACTTGTTTTACCGGCATTTTACAACTATTCCGATAACCAAATACCGATTCATTTTTGATAATGGGATTGATCTTTCCCTGATAACCAGCATACTTGACTAATGTTTGTCTTAAGGCTTGCATCTTCATTTGACACTGCCCTTTATAATCCACATACATCAATGCACATCCATCACAGTGATTGGCTAAAGAACATGGTTGTTTTCTTCGTCTAGGACTTTCCTTAAGAACACTTTGAAGATGACCTATACTATATCGAGGATTTTCTTTCTCCAGTGTAAAAGAAACTATTTCTTCAGGAATTGCCCCTTTAATAAATACGGGTTTATGATGAAAATAACCGATTCCCTCGGCATTAATTCCCCATTTTTTTATTGTTGTTTTCATTTTTTCCTCCAGATGCGAATCAAAAATTCTAAAGTAACATCCATCCCTTTTAAATTTTTTACTTTTTCTAAAGCTTCAGGATGTGTTTTATAACGATATGGTGTCATTTCTAATAAACTCCAACAATCGTCGATCCATTTCTTTTGAGACAGTATTGTTTCTTCAACCAGTTCAAACTTTGAAAGTGTATTGGAAGGCATAGGATTAAGATAAGGTGTTTTATATAATACTTCTTTTAACTCAAGACAATGTTTAGGCCCCGGTCCAACTTCAATCCATATTCCATTTTTCTGTAACAAACGAGCAAATTCATTTTCAGCCTGTGGTACAAAAATAGATACGATGCCATCAAATGAAGCATCCGAAAATGGCGTATCAAAAAAGCTGGAAACGATATATTGTGTATTTTTGTCTTGTTTTGAAGCATAAAGAATAGCCTCTTTACTTAAATCAATGCCTATGCAATTAGATACAATCTGTGAAAACGCTTTTGTATAATAGCCCTGTCCACAACCAGCATCTAACAAAGTCTTTATTTTATATAAAGTTAATGTACGACACACAAACTGTCGCATAAAGTCATAAACATCACTTTCTAAAAACGAACTACGCGCCTTGACCATCAACGCATTATCTCCTGAATTCTTTTTCTGTTTCAGTGATAAATTTACATAACCTTGTTTGGCAATATCATATACATGATGATGCATACAAACATAACTTTTTTCTTTTTTTATTAATGGTGCTTTACATTTTGGACAAATTAACATAGTTAAAGTTTACAACAAATTGTAAAAAGAAAAAAGACTTCATCAAATGATGAAATCTTAAAACAAGTCATCTTCCTCTTTTTGCGGATGTACCCAAACCGATTGTACATTATCGATACATTCCTGCACTAATGTTTCAAAATCAAAGCGTTCTTCATATTGTTTACATTTATCCACTCTTGGTTTTGTCACTGGATTTTTAGGAGTAAAGATCGTACAACAATCTTCATAAGGCAAGATACTAGTATCATATGTACCAATCTTTTTGGCAAGATTTATAATTTCTATCTTATCCATACATACAACTGGTCGAATCATAGGAAGGTTTGTCACCTCATTAATGGCAACCATACTTTCTAACGTTTGACTTGCTACTTGGCCTACACTTTCTCCTGTACAAATGGCCAATGCTTTTCGTTTGTTGGCTAAACCTGCTGCAATGCGCATCATCATTCTGCGCATCAATGTAATCGCATAACTTTCATCAGCATTTTGATAGATCGCAAGCTGTAAATTCGTAAAAGGAACAATGTGTACTAATAAATCACCCTGATAACCAGAAACAAGTCTTGCAAGTTCCATAACTTTTTCCTTCGCATTTTCACTGGTATATGGTGGTGAAGCATAGTGAATACATTCAATGCGTACACCACGCTTCATCATCAAATATGATGCGACCGGAGAATCAATACCGCCTGATAAAAGAACCATTGCTTTTCCACCAACGCCGACTGGGTATCCACCAGCGCCCTGATATTTATCTGTCATTATATAAGTGGCATCGGCATGTACTTCAATAACGATCTTTATATCTGGATTATGTACATCGACTTTCCAATTGCTGTTTTTTAAAATAGCTGTGGCAACCATACGATTGATCTGATCAGATATAACAGGAAAATTTTTATCAGAACGACGTGCTGCTACCTTGAATGTCTTTTTTTCTGTTAAAGGTAAAGACTGCATACAAGCTTGGATAATTTCATCCATGTCACTATTAGTTTTAATGGCAAAGCTGAAAGAGGAAATCCCAAACACCTTAGAAATGACTTCTTTTACTTTATCCGCATCCTCATCATGTAAATAAATATACATGCGATCATGGCGACGTTCTATTTCCAATGTTGGAAATCCCTTTGTGGCTTTTTTTATATTTTCATAGAGTTGTTTGATAAACGTATTACGATTTTTCCCCTTCAAAGAGAGTTCCCCGTATCGAATCAGTATATGATCATATTTGTAATCCATAACTTTTTAAAATCTCCTTACATATTTCTACAAACTGCTTAGCTTGCTCTATGGTATTCTCATTATCAAAAGATAGACGAATCATGTGTGTTGCAATTTTTTCATCATATCCCATATGAAGCAATACGGCACTTGCGTTTTTGGAATGAGATGAACAAGTGCTTTTTGCACTGACACAAACACCGCGCTGATCTAATGCATTTAGTAAAACTTCACTTGTGATCTGATCAAAAGATATATTTAAAATATAAGGTATTGCATCTTCTCTTGAATTGATATGGGCACCTGGTATTTTCATCAATTCTTTGCGCAGATATTGATTGATCTTTTTTACTTTTTGATAGGAGGCATTTTGTTCCTTCAGTGCAAGACGAATCGTTTTAGCTGCACAAATATTTACCGGTGCATTGCTCGTACCGCCTCTAAATCCAAATTCTTGTTGACCACCTTGGATCAATGGTACAAGGTGACTTTTCTTTTTTTTCACAAGAATACCACTGCCCTTCAAGCCATGGATCTTATGCATCGATAACGTAGCTAAATCCAATTTTTCAAAGGGTATATCAATTTTAGAAAAACTTTGTACACAATCACAATGAAATACACAAGTAGGATTTGTATGAACGACATCTGCCAATTCCTCAATTGGATTTATGGCTCCCATTTCATTGTTGACATGCATACAGGATACTAGAATAGTATCTTTTCGCATCTTGGATTGAAGTTCATCTGGTGTTATTTTCCCCTCAGTATTGATGGATAAGTATTCTACTTCAAACCCTAATGTTTTAAGCCATTCAAACGAATTTGTCACACTGGCATGTTCTACATTCGATAAAAGTATATGTTTTCCCCTGTGTGAATTTGCCAAACAATATCCGATAATAGCTAGTGAATTTGATTCGCTGGCACTGGAAGTAAAAAGAACTTCATCATAAGATACACCCAACATTTCTGCGATTTTTTTACGCGATGTTTCCATCATCTTGGAAACATTTCGTCCTGGCGTATGCATTGCATCCGGATTGGCATATTCATCTTGTATTAATTGTGTAAAAACACGAGAAACCTCTGCACGTACAGAGGTTGTCGAAGAGTTATCAAAATATATCATATTATTGCACCTGATTCATCACGGCCGGATCTTTTTTCGCAATTAATTTTTCATAGATACCTGGATGCATATTCTCAATAGCCTGAATCGCAATACGTAAAGCTTTTGTATACTCTCCATTATGGAAATACAATTCAGCTTTTGTCAGCTCAGTATCCATTTCTGGATGACTGCTTCTAAAACGATTACCAAATACAATTGCATTTTCAACCATGACCGCAACGCCTGTTAAGTTATTGGCATTGTTGTATAACTTATAGATAAAATCGATTGCATCCTGCAAATCAGCATTTAATGTCTGCACATCTAATGGACTATGATCCAATACAACACGAACGCGCTGAATCAAACGCTCTCCTTCTTTGATATCATCATCAAATTGGCCGGAAATGCTTGGCAACTGACGAATAGCTGCATTTAAACGAACTTCATTTAAAATCAACTGCAATTTGATCAATTGTTTTTTTGCACGACTTTCATCACTGCTTGCACCAACCAACATTTTCTTCATTGCCTGAATTTGTTTTTCAAACTCATCAGCTTCTTCTACGAAAGCACGATAGTTATGAATCAAATCGACACTTGTCTTATCATCTTGATTTAATTGTGTTTCAATAAAATGTCTTTTCTCTTTTAAGCTTGCACATTGTTTATCCGCCAACATAAAGTGCTTTGTCCAGTCTTCTAAACCAAAACGATCTTTAATATTGGCATATAAACTTTTGATTTCAGACAATTCATCTTCAATGCGATCCAAAATCGCAAGTTTTGCATTTAAATCACCGTGAATTTCTTCGTAAGCACTTTGTTCTTGTGAAATATTGTCTTGTAATACAAGTATCGCATCCGTTGTTTCATTTAATAAAGTGTCTGCTTTTGTAACTTCTCCAGTATCAAGTAGTTGTAAAGCATTCTGTACATTTTCCTTAAATTGACTAACTTTACTTTGTGGCTGTAAATATGTTAGATCCAAACCATCCTCTTCCATAGAATGTATATTTTGTTCCACTTCTTCAATAGCACGTGGTATAACAGTCTTAACTTTTTCATACAAGTCAGGATAAGTGGCAATGACAGAACTCAATGTATCTACTTGTTTACTAATCTTTTCACACTCATCTTTTGCCTTGTTAAATTCAGAAGCATACATCCATTCTTCAAAGTTTGTAAATTGATTTTCAATATCTTCTAATTTCGCATCGATCAAAGCAGCTGCACCATAAAAACTGCTTCGATTATCTTGATATACTGTTTTCACATTACGGAAACGTTCTTTAAGAGCACTGGCAAGTTCACGAACTTCACTCTCTTTTTCCAAAATATGATCTAAGCTTTGATTTACAATACGGATCCTTTCTTTTGTATCATCAATCAAAGATTCAATCTCATCCATTTTACGCATAGATTTTTTAGCTCTACGTGAGTCCAGTAAATGATCTGCATCGGTAAACAAATCCTCAATCGTAGAAACGCTTTGTTGACATGTATTATATTTTGTTGTCAAATTTTTAACACGTTCCATGACATCATCATTTACACGAGCAAAAGCACTGGCTTTATTAAACTTAAAGGCAAGTTGATTATTACGAATCTCATTGATTTCCACTTCTAATTCTGTAAGTCGTTTTTCTGCTTTACGACGGCGAATCATTCTGGAAATGATCCAAATTAAGATCAACAACAAAAAAGCGACTGCAATATACACCAGTACGGTCGTTGATATATGTGAACTAATAAAAGCGATGAACGAATTAAAAATATCTAAAACTGCATCCATGACAGTACCTCCCAAATAAATCTAATATATTATAGCAAATCTTTAAAATGTGTGCATTAAGATTTCAAAATTTTGTCGCCATTAAAGGAAAATGTCACCCTTCGTTAAGCGAAAATGTCACCTATCATAAACCGAGCAGATATAATCTTCTTTATCTTGGAATAAAGGAGGTTCTATGAAAAAAGACAAAC
>CABVDD010000055.1 GCA_902497095.1 uncultured Faecalicoccus sp. | reverse complement strand
TTGCAAGCAGGTAAACACAGGTTATTTCTTAATATCCTTTTGTTTGGGAAACTCCATTTTCCCATCGTGAAATCGTTCGAGAAGAAACATTAAAATATTCTGCCAACTGTTCTTGCGTTAATTCTTTATTTTTACGAAGGCTTCTAAGAAACTCTCCTATTCTTTTCTGATTCATATAGAATCCACTCCTTTTTAAAAATCATAACAAAGCATTATATGAAATACCATGACACAAAACGAGAGTTGTTACGATTTAAGAGTAGACATATCATGTACAGCAGAATTTAATTGATAAATTAGGATTGGTTTATGCAAATATTTGACTGACAATTATAATTAGGCTTAATTCTGCGGTAATATTCATAGAAACTTTGTCGATGTGCCTATCTCGTCCATTTGGTCTACCTATTTTTATGAATACGCATTATGATAGTTGCGCATTTTTATTGATTGTATCTTCAACAATCTCTATTCCTCCATTGATAAAGCTTATTTTTCTTTTATCCAACAATTCTCCATTTTTTGATATAGATACAAAAGCTACACATAACTGATCCTCTTCAGTCGCAGTAGTATTCCCCATTGCTGTCGTCCACTTTATGTTAATATCCGTTTTTTTGATACTTGTATCACACTTGATTTTATATTGTAAAGGTTTAAAAAGTCCCGAATTAGATTTTGAATCAACTAGAATTGAGTTATCCTTATCCTGATATATATTCACTGTATAGCTTACAATATCTTCTTGTTTTTCAGCATATTCTTCATTAGGACATATGGTTTCTTCATAGATTAAATTCATATCATCCGTCAAAATTAAATCATCCTTTTTATTTGAAGAGCAACCTGCTAATCCAAATACCAACAGGAATACTAAAGAAAAAAGGTATAAAAATTTTTTCATCTTATAGACCTCCAAATTCCAATTTAGCTTATCTCTCATCTTCATCAAAGGCTTGTTCTATGTCTCCATCCTCATCTATAAACACAATATCTCCTACTTTAAACAATTCTGTTTCCATCGTTCCTGAAGCTATTGAAACCATTTGTTCATTCCCTTGATTATCTACAAGTGTAATACCATATTCATTGGATACCTCATTTTTTTCTATTGCTTTTATTTTATATCCTTTTTCAGCAACTTGCTTATTAACAATTTCATCCTTATGCGCTCCAATGACAAGACCAATCAGCATTCCAAAACAAATCCCCATTGGTATTCCGAAACCCTCAATCGCAGAGCCAATAGCTGTACCAAAGCACATCCCTAATGCTATGCCTATTCCCACATTCTTTGTTGTTTTTTTCATTTTTATCTCCAAATTCCAATTTATCGATTCCCTGTTTTTATAAACTCAATCAAAGTTTCTACATCATCAAAATCATCATAATCACCATTTATACCTTCACGATGATAAATAATTCCTTTTTTCTCATTTCTTTCCAAACAATCTAAAAGCATATCTTCACCATACCTTTTAACAAATTCTGTAAAAGCATAAGGCTTTATTTTAGACAATAAACCCTTTCTGCATGGTGTATTACATTTATAACAATGTTTTATTCCATTAGATAACGAACATTTTCTGTTTTCGCACCAATCTTTATCAGGACACTGCCCTGAATCACAACCTGTACAACTATCATTTTCTGAACATAGACAACAAGCTAATCCACATCGGGCAATTCCTAATTCTCTTTTCATAAATAGCTACCTCATTTTGTATATAAAAATATTTTGGTCAGTATTAAAATAAGAATTCTAAATCACTTTTATTATAGATTTTCTTGTGAACTAGTGATTTGAATCCAATCATCAATCATTTTAGAATGATAAATCTGATCAAGAAGTTCAATATTTAATACAGAAATATGAATGATATCTTCAATCCGCTCCAAACGATGTCGCAAACTATTTCTATGAATATGTAACTTTTCTGAAGTAAAAGTATTGTTTACACCGCTTAAAAAATAAACAATCAAAGTATTGATATATTCTGTTTCATTTTTCTGATCGTACTCTTTTAATACTCTATACTCCTTACATATTAAAGAAGACAATTCATTATGTTGATGTCCTATTAAAAGAAAATGATACATATAGTCTGCAAAGCGATATTCCACTTTTTCATGTCCTAATCGCTTACCTATTTCCCGTGCAAGAAATGCCTGTTTATTATATTCTGCAAGTTGGAAAATTGATTTAAAAGATCGACTTTTTCCATAACAAATATGATATTGTTTAAAGATATTTTTAATTGATGATAAATATTCATTTAGCTTTTCATCCTTATCATAGTTACATAATACGATAATACATTTATCAAAAACCAACGAATAAATATCTGTATCAATTTGTGATATAGCCGCTACAATATAAGGAATATATTCCTGGTCTTTTTTTCTGCTTGGTAATGCGGCATTCAAAACACGAAAATATTTTTTAAAACGCCAAGAGAATTGATACATCTCATTTTCTAAATATAGACGATGCTCAGATTCATTTTTTAACAATTCTTCAATAAAATATTCATCTAATGTAACCTGCTTGGTACTGTTCTTTAATAAGACCGCCAACGAAGAACATACTAATTTAGCATTTTGAATATCTTGTTCTTGAAAAGGATGGTGCGTAGAAAAGACAATCAAATATCCATATGTTTTGTGATGAAATTGAATTTTACTCAAAATACGAGGAATTTGATACGCTAAATTCGTATCATAAATAAATGGTTCTCCATCATTAAATAATCTATCTGAAGCTCGATCTGCTTGAAAAAGTTCAATGGATTCTTTCGAACAACAGTGATATTTTTGCGCATAGTTCCAAACTGCATCATTAAAAACATCATCACTCATCGCAATAACACGAAAAAAAGAGTTTGTTATCATTACAGGATTATCAAATATTTTCTCTTTGATGACTTTAATAAAATCTTTTAGATCACATTCTTTTGTCAATAATTCGAATAATATATCTTTTGTATCATTCATACAACCACCATGTGCATTTTGCACAATAATTATATCAACTTTTGACAATTTTGTACGAAGCTTTCTAATAAAAATGTAGATAAAATGAAGATAAAGGAGGACTTAACCACATGAAATTTGAAAAATTATTACAACCCGGAAAAATTGGACAATTAGAATTAAAAAATCGATTTGTAATGGGAGCAATGGGTGTTGGTTTTGCAAAACTAAATGGTCATCCCACAGATCGAACCGTTGCCTATTATGAGGAACGTGCAAAAGGTGGATACGGATTGATCATCACTGAAGTTACAAGAGTACAAGATTCAGAATTCTGCACACCTTATGAACCATCCTTAGGATCCGACGAATTTATTCCCGAATGGAAGAAGGTGACAGATGCTGTACATCAATATGGTGCGCGTATATTTCCACAGTTACATCAACCAGGCAGACAATATACAAAAGCCATCCTAGGCCATCAAGTTAACGCACCTTCACCATTAGCATGCCCAACTTTTGATGAAGTACCACATGAATTGACAACTGCAGAAGTTTGGGACAATATCCATATGTTTGGAGATGCAGCTTTACGTGCCAAAAAAGCTGGATTTGATGGTGTAGAAATCCATGCAGGACATGGATATTTAGTACAACAATTCCTTTCAGAATTTACCAATCGTCGATTTGATGAATTTGGTGGATCTATCGAAAACAGAGCTCGTTTTGCAACAGAAATATGTAAAGATATTAAGAAAAAATGTGGAGAACATTTCCCAGTCATCATAAAACTATCTTCTGAAGAAAAAGTACCCGGCGGATTAACAATTTCTGACACAAAAATACTTGCTAAATATTTTGAAGAAGCAGGCTATGATGCCATTGAAGCAACAATTTGTACTTATGCATCTTTAGATTGGATGAGTGCTCCAGAAGATGTACCAATGGGATTCAATGCTTATAATGCCAAAGAAATCAAAGAAAGTGTTAATATTCCTGTAATTTCAATTGATCGAATCAATACACCAGAAATTGCCGAAGATATATTAGAAACCGGTAAAGCCGACTTTGTCTCTATTTCAAGACAGTCTTTGGCAGAACCATACTTCCCTAAAAAAGTTGCTGAAGGTAAAATTTCTGAAATTACTCCTTGTATAAACTGTTTACAATCATGCATGGGATATATGACAGATCCAAATCATTTGACGGCTTGTTGCTTAGTAAATCCACGAGTAGGTCATGAGAAAGAGTATACATTTGATCCAGCAGAAAAAGTCAAACAGGTTATAATCGTTGGTTCAGGACCTGCTGGATTATATGCAGCATATGTCGCATCAAAACGAGGGCATAAAGTAGATGTATATGAAGCACAAGAACAATTAGGTGGACAGTTTAGACTAGCTGCTTTACCACCATGTAAATCTTTATTAACTGGACCATTACGTTTTTGGATACAGGAAGGTAGAAAACAAGGCGTTACCTATCATACATCAACCACTGTAAATAAAAGCTTGGTTCAGGAAGTGAATCCAGATGTTATTATTTTAGCAACAGGAGCTACACAAATTAAACCATCTATTGAAGGAATCGATGGAGAAAATATTTTTATGGCTAATGACGTACTAGAAGGTAAATCTGTAGTTGGTCATAACGTTCTTATTGCCGGTGCCGGTTTAGTTGGATTAGAATTAGCTGATTTTTTAAGAGAACGTGCAGGAAGAAAAAGCACTTTAATTGATATGGTTCCAACTATAAACTATGGTGTATTAGGCGTTGGCACTCACCTACAAGCTCGTCTTGCATCTAATAATACACAATATATTTTAAATGCAAAGATCAAAAAGTTTACCGAACACGGAGTCGTTTATGAACAAGACGGCAAAGAGAAAACCGCCGATGGATTTGATAGTATTATTATCGCAATGGGATCTAAAGCATACAATCCTTTGGAGGAACAATTAAAAGATCTAGGTAAAGAATTATATGTTATCGGTGATGCTACACAAGCTGGTCAAGCCAATAAAGCAACAGAAGAAGCTGCAGCTGTGGCATTTAAAATTTAAATCTATTTCAATTCAATGTAAAAAGAAAAAAACATATAGACCAATTTATACGTTTAAAGTAGATTCTTTTTATCCATCAGATTAAGTTCTGATGGTTTTTTTATTGTTATTAACCAACGTTTAAGATATACCTAGTTTTATTTTTTATAAAACTATTGTATATTTATATAAGAATTACATTTATTTTTATACTATCAATTGCTTCTTGAATAATTAGAATAAGTAAATATTTGTTGAAATTTTTAAAAACTGTTTCAAACATTGAAGATATAGATTAAAAAAGATATCTATAAATATCAAAATCATAGAAAAGAGGAAACATATGAAAAAAATAATTGTATCTATTGTTTTATGTTTTATAGCCTTATATGGATGTAGTAACCAGGAACAGAAAGATGAAACGTTAAACGATAATAAGCAATCAACTACAGAAATTGATCCATCTGAAAAAAACTTATTTTATCCTTCACCTTTAACAGAAAAAGATCAATTTTATCTTAGTAGTTCTGACAACAGTTTAATTCCATTCGAAGTTTCTTTTGATAAAAACTACAGTACGCTAACTTGTAAATTATATGAACTCAAAGATGGGAATTGGAATAACTTAGAACAATTTGATTTAGAATTAAGCGGCGATACTTTTTGGTTTTTAGTATCCAATTACTTAATAAACGCTGAAATCCAATACAAAAATGTGAACCCTGAACCATCAGCTATGGCTATTCAAGGTGAGAAATCATTTAATGAAGTAACTCCTAGTTTTGGCTCTCACGGAATCATGATGTATACAAACATAACAAAAGAAACAAAAGTAAAAAGCAACGAAGAATTTCCTGTAGTCGCAAATATTGTTTACAAAGGTATGGATTCTCGTATTGTGGACACTGATATCTTTTATCATCCAGAAAAAATTGATGTAAAGGAAGAAGAAACATATTACATTTTGACTTTTACTTTTAATGAATAAAGAACATTAATTGAATAATACAAAATTAAAATTTCCAAGATATTCAATCTCGATTTTAATAAATACTGTGCTATTATAAAAACAATAAAGTAAGGCATGAAGCATTATGACTAGACAACCTGTAAAAAGAAGATGGAGCATAAAAAAGACAATATTAGTAATAGTCTCTTTATGCTCTTTTTTTACACTTAGTTTTGTAACGCACCTTTCCTTTCAAAAAGGTTTTGTATCGTTATTACCATTTGCATCTTCTGCCACAGTTTATATTGATTCTAATGGTGATTTAGCACACGGTATGCATAAAATCGGAAAAGATTATTATTACTTTTCACATGATACTGGTTTTATGAAAAAGGGATTTCAAACCATTGATCATAAAACGTACTATTTTGATCATAATGGAAAGCGTGTAAATGGTCTTCATACGATTAATGGAAAAACATATTATTTTGAAAAGAATGGACAAATGGTTGCCAAAAAATTTAAAGCTTATACAAAGGATAATCATCCAATGCTTTCCTATTTCGACCAAAAAGGACATATGGTTACCGGTTCAAAAACCATCAACAAGAAAAAATATGTTTTTGATAAAAATGGAAACTTACAAATTGATATTGAAAAGCTTCAAAAAGAAGTACAAGAGATTATTTCTAAATACAGCGGAGATATCAGCGTATACTTTAAAGATCTAAGAACGAGAAAAAGTTTTGAGATCAACCCACAATCTATGTATCCATGCTGCATGATCAAAACGGTTGCATTAGCTGCTGTATTCCAAGAAATTGATGCACAAACTATGGATTATTCCCAATATGCTCAATGGATAGAGCCCATGATCATCATTAGTGATAATACATCCTATAATGTTTTAATGGAAGTCATTGGAAATGGCAATGGACTTTATGGATTACACAAAGCTAATGTATTAGCTCAACAAATTGGTATGAATCATACCGCTTTACATCATGGCTTGCAGCCAGGTGAAAATTTCTTTACAGATGGCGGAGATAATGTCAGCAGTGCAACAGATATCGGTTTGTTCTTTGAAAATCTATATGATCATAAACTGGCTTCTGAAGACAGTTGCAATAAAATGATGGACTTATTTAAGCAATGTTCAGATTACACCGCTTTACAAAGCGGACTTGGAAAAAATATCGAATTTGCGCATAAAACTGGTTGTGCAGATACATATTATCATGATGGAGGTATTGTCTTTTTACCAGGAAGAGACTATATTCTGGTTGTCTTTTCTAAAGATGTAAATGTGTATACATCTTTGATGCAGGAAATTTCTGCATGTGTATTTGAATATCAAAATACACTCTTTGATTAATTTTTTTAATCGTTAACCCCCTCTCTATAATATGTTAAAATAATAAAAAAAAGGAAGTATCGTTCTTATTATAGTGAACTACTAGGTGATTTAAAGCAAGTCTTATAAAAGATAAAATATTGGTGAGGTGAAACTATGCCAGAAGATATTTCTAAGGCCTTTGGCAAAGCAGTAAAGCAAGGACGGAAAGCAAAACATCTGACACAGGAAGAACTGTCAGAAGTGGCTCATGTATCTACACGTCATTTAGCAAACATAGAAAATGCTAAAGTGAATCCTTCTTTTCAAATTGCTTGTATTTTAGTAAAAGAGTTGAATATTTCTATGGATAATATCATATATAATACGTCTTTGAATGATACCGATCATTTTATAAAAGAACTTCAGGCACGATTACCTGAATTTACGCAAGGACAAAAAGATTTTTTATATTCAACCATTCACGTATTTGAAAGTCAAAATAATTCTAAAGAATAATTCTTCTGATCTATTTATTTCCTCTCTATTTAAGAAAGGTTTTTATCATGTCTTTAATTTCTTTTCTCTGTTATAAAAATAATAAAGCCAAACCCTATTTTCTTTTTTGTTACATTGGTTTTTTATTTGCCTATTTAACACGAATTGAAAAAGGAGTTTCACATGATCCACATTTTAATATGCGAAGATAATATTGAAGACTTAAAACATTTATCACATCTTATTCAACACACATTTTCAATGTATCATATTCCCCATCTTATCGAAATTTTTGATGAAAATGTTCTTTTAGATTTCAGTAAGTATAATCTGATCTTTTTAGATATCCATCTTAATTTACATAACGGTATTCAACTTGGAAGTTTAATTCGTTTGCAATGTCCAAATGTCCCTATTATCATTACGTCTTTATATACTGAGTATTTAGCCTATGGCTATAACATAGAAGCAAAACGTTATCTGCTTAAGCCTCTTTCTAAAGATGAATTTAAACACGTTGTAAAAGATGTACTTTTATCCTATTTTAAAGAACACCTTGCACTTATCGATTTAAAAATTTCTCCGTATAAAATGTATTATAAAGATTTACTTTATATAGAATTTATAGATAGACATACATATCTCTATCTGAAAAACAGAAAATATCGTACAACGTATAGTCTTTCTTATTGGCGAGATCATCTTACATTGCATGATTTTGGACAACCCTATAAATCATTTCTGGTAAATTATCGACACATTACCGATTT
This sequence comes from uncultured Faecalicoccus sp., assembly GCA_902497095.1. Classification (GTDB taxonomy): domain Bacteria; phylum Bacillota_I; class Bacilli_A; order Erysipelotrichales; family Erysipelotrichaceae; genus Faecalicoccus. Next base: position 601 of record CABVDD010000055.1, on the reverse strand, counting down.
TTCTATAGACAAAAAAGATATTTATCTAACTAACGGCATTTGTATACCTATGTCTAAAAGATATAAAACTTCATTTTTAAAAGGCTATGTGAGGTATCTACAATGTTCGTTTTAAATCTTGTTTTCTGCATACAAGCTCTTATTTTCTTGATCTTGTTTTTGAATCGATTTTTCACATTACGATGTTCTTACAACAAAATTGTCTTTTATAGTTGTTTTTTTATACCTTTTATCTTTCGCAACAGAAGTAATCTTATGCAGAATATAGCGCTTTTTTTATCTTTATGGTTTTTATGTGATCATATCTATAAAGGAAGTAAACTTCGCAAATTCTTATTTTTTTTACTGGTTTTGTTTGCTATGGCTCACTTCTCAATTCATCATTCTTTTATGCTTTACACAAATCTTTTCATTGTATCGTATCTGTCATAATTTATGGATTCTTACATTGATGACTTTGCTTATTCCATTATTATATCTAGGCTTGTATTTAATTTTTGATTATATGCAAAGATTCAATAACAAAGATGTATCAAAACTCTCATATTTTTTAAATATACCCTATGTTTTGTTGTGCCTGTTTTATATCCGACACATGGAG
>CABVDD010000054.1 GCA_902497095.1 uncultured Faecalicoccus sp. | reverse complement strand
CCAAGTTTATGCGTGAACTCCGTTCCGGTGATGTGGATGCTTTCATGGAACGTCTCCGGGTGTTTTTTGCCGGTATGCCATACGATTTGAGCGATAATACGGAACGTCACTACCAGGCTGTCTTTTATGTGGTTTTCACTTTGATGGGACAATTTGTTGAGACGGAAATCCGTAGTGCCCACGGTCGTGCCGATGCCGTGGTGAAGACGAAAGATACCATTTATGTTTTTGAGTTTAAACTGAACGGCAGTGCCGAGGAGGCTTTACGGCAGATTGATGAAAAAGGGTATCTGATTCCTTATAGGTTGGACGGGAGGCGTCTTGTCAAAGTGGGGGTGAATTTCAGCAAGGAAAGGCGTAATGTAGACAGGTATATTGTGGAAGATTTTGTTTTCTAAAATTGGAAATATGGTTACCATCAAAAATAAGGAATACGGTTCTAATATCAGCCTTGCTGCCATCTGCAATTCTCTTTGCAAGGCGGAACATCAGTTGCTTGAGGAGTTTGTCACGGTCGGTGCCAATGCATACGTGGTACGCAATACGCAAAACTCCCTATAAACTCTAGAAGTTCGGTCTTGTGCTGACATATGAGGATGATGTTAAAGGTGAATGGCACATGCTGATGCCTGACTCTGTACGAGATTCCCTTTCGGACCTCGTCCCTCAGTTTATGAATTATATAAATGCCGGCCAGCTGATACCTTCGGTAAAGGAAATCCGGATGCGGATGGCGTTGCATCGCTTTTTGGATAGGGAGAGTTGGTGCCGGATTCAAAAAATAACGTATTATTGCTTACCCATATGGACGGTAAGCACTCAATTGTTTATTTGCTTTACCGCCCCGTATGCTAGATTTTTGTGCCATAAAGATAAAACGAATGCTTATGGCAAGCAGCACGGATTTCAAGAATTTATGGAAACGCTATCAAAAGGAGGGAGTTTCCAAGTTCATCTCTCATGTCCGGGCAAAGTTCAAACTTGCTGCAGACATCGCCAAAGACGAAGAGGCGGCATGGTTTGTGGAACAAATTGGGCGGTTGTATCTGATAGAGGCTGAATGTTTGATGCGTCGGCTCACTCTCGGGGAGATAAGGAAAAGAAGAAATAAATCCGATGTCAGTGAGATATTGAAAGGCTTGAGGAAACAGGTATTGGAACTTCAGCAGGATAAACGCTGTCACTACGGTAAAATGATGGAGACAGCTTTGGCTTATATGTTGAACGGCTGGGATGACCTGCTTAAATATCGCCACTGGGGCGACTACACGATAGACAACATGGTGGCGGAACGTGCGATACGTCCCTTTGCCGTATCGCGAAATAATTCTCTTCACTTCAGCAGTGAGGAGGGTGTCAATGTGGCAATGACTTTCTATACCATTATCGAAACGGCCAAGATGTACCTCTCGGATATCAAGGGATATCTTATACATGTATTCCGTGAACTATTGTCAGGAAACAAGAACTACGAAATGCTGATTCCATCAGGCATTTCGGTTTGAATTAAGTTAAATCGAAGTCAAATATAATAAGACCAATTCCCTTTCTCGCTGATTTTCAGTAGGGAAAAAGGTATTGAGTGCTTACTTTTAAACCTTTTCAGGTCTAAAATGACTGCTTACTTATTTTCAGAAGAGTCCAAAGTGATTGAGTGCTTACGATGATGTTAATTTGCAAAGTGAAAAATATATCTGACTATATATATAGGTATAAAACCTTAATTGAAAATTTTGGCTATCTAACTTTATTACAGATATGTAATTTATTGATACCACTTGTTACATATCCTTATTTAATTAATACTTTAGGAAAAAATTTATATGGTGTAATCATATATTCTCAGGCAATAGTTAGTTATTTAGCAATATTTGTAAACTGGGGATTTAATATCTCAGCTACGAAATATATTAGCATTAATAGAGAAGATTCAAAGAAGATAAACGAAATAGTTAGTGTGGTATATATTGTAAAAACCTTGCTTTTAATTATAGTATTTGGATTCTTATTTTTAATATTTCTTTTTCCTGAAATTCGAGAATATAAATTATTATATATTTTTTCAATGTGGCAATGTATTTATGAATGTTTATTTCCTATATGGTTTTTTCAAGGTATAGAAAAAATGAAATATATTGCAATTTTTTCTTTCATAGGACGTGTAGTGTTTATTCTATTGATATTTATATGGGTCACTACACCGCAAGATTATTTATTGGTTCCACTTATAAATGGCATTGGAGCTATTATTACATCTCTTATAGCCATATATATACTAATATATAAATTTAAAATTAAGTTTAGATGGCAGTCTTTAGCGACTATATTTTATCATACAAAAGATTCAACCAAACTTCTCTTAACGTCAATAACAGGTATAGTGAAAGATAGGACTAATACTATAGTTATTGGTAGCGTTTTGGGAATGGGAGAAGTAGCTTATTATGATTTTGTAGAAAAAATAGTAAATGTATTATCTACTATATTTTATACAATAAGTAATGTTGTATTTCCATATTATAATAAAAATGCTAATAAAATATTTGCCCGTAAACTTTTAATATATACTACTGTAATAGGAGTTTTATTATATTTTATTGTTGGATGTTCTTTGAAATCATTTATTCTTTTATTTTTTAATAATGATATGCTAATGGCAATTCCTGTGTATTGGATGTTGGGAACTCTGTTTATATATCGCCATTTAAGTTATTTTCTTGGAACTGTTATATTAATAAGTCACAATCATGTAAAAGATGTTATTGTCAATATGTTTTATAGTATGTTCGTGTATTTGTTCGTAATAATGTTTTTGGGAATTATTGATTGTTTAAATATATATACTTTATCTATATCATTGGTAATATCTGTTTTCTTTGAAACTTTACAGAGATGGTATTATTGTAAAAAATATGGTATAATATGATGAATTTCATAAATCGGTTTATGAGACTCTTTAGGAGAAGGACTGTCAATATAGGACGAGATGTACAATTATTAGGAAATACTGTTATAGGCTGTGATTGTTCTTTTTCAGCTCGCGTTATTTTCAGTAATTCTATTATTGGAGATTATTCATATGTAAATTATAACTCTATTATACATTGTTGCCATATAGGAAAGTTTTGTTCAATAGGTCCTAATGTCGTAGCTGGCTTGGGTAATCATCCAGTAGAAAAGAACGTTACGACTTCTCCGAGGTTATTTTTAAAAGGAAAGTTCCTTTTAGAAGATAGGTATGACCAGTTTGCTATAGTTACTATTGGAAATGATGTATGGATTGGTGCTAATGTGACTATTGTAAATGGAGTTACAATTGGTGATGGTGCAGTAATAGGAGCAAATTCTATTGTAACTAAAGATATACCGCCTTATTCAATTTATGGTGGAGTACCGGCTAAATGTATTAGAATGCGCTTTGAGCAGAATCAAATAGATTTTTTGTTAAAATTAAAGTGGTGGAATATGGATGAGGAATGGATAAGAAGTAATAGTTTACTTTTTTCAGATGTTAATTGTTTAATGGAAAAATATGGAATTTCTCTTTAGTGTATTTACTCCGACTTACAATAGAGCGAATACTATAGGACGTACCTATGAATATTTGTGTAAACAAACATTACGTAGTTTTGAATGGATTATTGTGGATGATGGTTCCACAGATAATACAGAAGAAATAGTTCAGAAATGGATAAATACAAATAAAATTTCCATTGTATATTTGAAGCAGGAGAATGGGGGAAAGCATCGTGCATTTAATAGAGCAGTGCAGATAGCTAAAGGGGAAATCTTTATTTGTTTAGATTCTGACGATTATTATATTGAAACTGCACTAGAAATAATTTATTCATATCATTTGATACATAAGGATAATCCTTGGATAGCAGGATTTTCATGTAATTCTTTAGATTTACATGGAAATCTAATAGGAACTTCGCTACCTGTAGACGAGTTGGTTGTTTCACATTATAACCTTTACAATTCATTGTCAGTAAAAGGAGATAAAGGGTTAATTTATTATACTCGTATTTTGAAAGAATATCCATTCCCTGAATTTGAGAATGAATTCTTTGTAACAGAAGCATTGGTTTTAAATAGAATTTCTTTGCGATATAAAATATGTTGTATTAAGCGAAGTTTAGAAATAAAAGATTATCAAAGAGATGGTCTGTCTAGCAAATACAGACATCTGTGTTTAAGAAATCCTAATGGTTATGCTCTGTATATAAATGAGAGGAATTATTTTAATTTATCATTTACTAACTATGTTATTAATGCTGCAAGTTATGTGCGTTATAGTCTATTTGCAGGAAAAAGTTTTAGGAATATATATAAAGAAGCTATAAATAGAAGATGGACTTTTATAATAGCCTGTTTCTTAGGAATTTTATTATATATTAAAGATAAAAGTAGGTCATGAAAAAAAATCTTTTATTCATTATAGATAATTTGAAAGGTGGTGGAGCAGAAAGGATATTGATAACAATACTTCAACATCTTGATGCAAAAAAATATAATGTAGATCTTTTTTTAATAAATAGAGAGGGTGTTTATCTTGATAGTGTTCCTCGGAATATATGTTTATATTCTGCTTTGGGGGATTCAAATCTGCTAATAAATAAAATTAAGAGACGTATTTTACTAACGTTTCCTAGCTTGTTCTATATCTTTCATATAAGGAAACTATACGATTGTTATATTGCTTTTAGAGAGGATACTGCTACCAGAATTTTATTTAAAGCTCCTGCTACTGCGCAAAGAGTGGCTTGGCTACATACAGATTTAATAAAGCATACCTACTGTAAAACAACTAATAAGCGGAGATATTTTCGTGACCTTCCTTCTTTAAATCAAATAGTATGTGTTTCTAAAGCTTGTCAAAAGACATTGATAAATTTATGCCCTGCTGTCAAAAATAAATCGATTGTTTTATATAATCCTATTGATATTTCTGATATTATACAAAAATCAAATGTACATATTAATGTACCATTTAGTCGGGATAGAATAAATTTATTGGCTGTAGGTAGGATTGACAAAGGTAAAAATCATCGATTTTTGATTGAGTGTATGCCTTTATTGTTGAACAAGGGAAATTTTACATTATGGATTTTAGGGGTGGGGCCTTTACAAGTTGAGTTGGAAAAACTGAGAGATGATATGGGATTGCAAGATTATGTACATTTTTTAGGGTTTAAAGAAAATCCATATCCTTTAATAAAATCCTGTGACGTATTTGTTTTATCTTCCCTATATGAAGGATTACCGACTGTAATAATAGAAGCTTTAATTTTAGAAAGAAATATTGTTTCCTCTCCTTGTGTAGGTGCTGAAGAAGTATTGTGTAATGGAGAGTTTGGATATGTGGCTTCATTGGATATAAATTCTTTTTCGGAAGCAATTTGTAAAGCGTCAGAACATTCTTTGTTGATATCCACTAAATTAAGGCATAGATTATCTGATTTTGATTTGAATCAGCAAATATGTAAAGTTAATACTTTATTTAGATGATAAGTTTTACGTGGAAATATTCCATTTTTCAAGTAATACAGATTTTTATTATTATTTGCTATTTTCTCCAATTTTTATTTTGTATTGGATTTGGATATAATGATGTAACAATTAATATACTACAATATGAATTGTTACTCATTTTTTTGTGGTCACTTTTTTCTGCGATACATGAAAGTGGAACATTCAATTTGTATGTTCTTTTTCTATATATGCTATGTGTGTTTATTTATTCGCGTATATTCTTGGATATTTATGGTTTGTTTAATTGGACATGGGCAGATAAATATAATGATTTCATTTTCCCTATAAACGTACAGTTTCAAATATTAATATTGTTAACATTTTCATTGCTATTTATGCATCTTGGATGCTTGATGGGTAGAAAATATTTGTCTTATAGAAAGATAAATTTTGAATATTCGAGGTATCTAGATAAAATATCTACTTTCTTATTTCTATTCTCCGTTCCAGGTACTTTTATTAAATATTTGATTCAGTTTAAAGCTGTGTTGGAGCATGGATATTTAGCTGTATATGATGGAACTATTGCAAATTTGAAATATCCAATATGGACGACGGGAGCAATATCTATTTTTGAATTTTCATATTGCTTATTTTTAGCATCGAAACCTTCTAAAAAGAAGTTCTTTATCATATCGTCAATTTTCTTTGCTTTAAGAATTGCAGATGTTTTAAAGGGTGGACGTTCTAAACTATTTTTACCTATTATATTTTTATTATGGTATTATTATTCATTTTATTCTGAACAACAAAAACAAAAAATAGGCAAATTATTATTGATTTCAATTGTGTGTATTATTCTGTCACAAGTATTATTGGAGTTCCGGAGGGGGGACGTTGATACTGGTTATGATTCTGATTTATTTATGATGTTTTTTTCTCAACAAGGGGTTTCGTTATTAGTATTTGCATATATGATATTTTATAAATCAACATTTGTAAATACTGGATTACCATATATTTTGTATCCTTTATCCTTAACATCAACTTTTGAAGGTCAATCTATGGAATTTGTGGAGCAAACTAATAGTTTAGGACATCGATTGACTTATTTTTTAGCACCGGATGCATACTTGGGGGGAGAGGGAGTTGGTTCTAGTTTTCTCGGAGAGTTTTGGGATTTGGGATTAATCGGATTTCTACTAATGAGTTTTTTAGCTGGATATATTATTCGTTATTTTGAGAAAAGTGTTCGTAATACTCGTGTTATCATGTTTTTGGCTTTTATATTAGTTCCTAATATAGTGTATATGCCTCGTGCTTCATTTTTCCCTTCATTGATAAATATTTTGATATTCTTATTTTTTTATAGTTTAATTCTATATGTTCCGAAACTTAAAATAAAATTCATTTAGTTTTATGCTTATTTCAATTATCATTCCTATATATAATGTTGAAAAATATTTGAACAGATGTTTAGATAGTGTCATGAAACAGTCTTTTCAGGACATTGAAATTATATTGGTAAACGATGGTTCGACGGATAATAGTGATAATATCATAAAAAGTTATTTATTTGATGAAAGAATTAAATATATATATCAGAAAAATAAAGGTTTAAGTGAAGCTCGTAATACAGGATTAAATATAGCATCAGGAGAATATGTTTTATTTTTAGATAGTGATGATTCTATAGAGCCTAATACATGTTATGAGTTATCGCAAGTAATAGAGAGATTTGAGGTTGATATAGTGGTTTTTGGTCGATATTTGATAAAGGATTGCATAGAAAAAGTTAGAGATCCTGCGTATTGGGGAAATAATCTGTTAGATGGTAAGGAATATTTGGTCCAGGCTAAGCTGAATAATCGCTTTAGCGCATCAGCCTGTAACAGATTATATAAATTATCATTTTTACGACAAAGAGGGTTGAACTTTAAATCGGGAATTGTTTATGAAGATTTGTTGTTCAATTTCCAATGTATGATACAAGGGGCACGAGTTTATGTGTTAAATGAATTGTTATATAATTATTATATAGGACGTAACGATAGTATTATTAATACTATAAAAGAAAAGGATTTGGATATTTTGTTTACTGTTAATGAATTATTTGTGATATATGAAAAATATAAATATCCAGTTATTAAAGATGTTTTTTATTGGATTATTTATGATTGGGTTTCTAATGCAGTGAGTTATAAATATCCTCGAATAGCCATATTCAATAAGAAAGCTATTTCAATAACTCGAATTATAACTCAAGACTCCAGGTACAAATCAGTTTTATTATATTGTAGTACTTGCCATGTAATAGGGTTTAAGAGGAGGATTTTGTCTTGGTTACAGGTAAGAATGTTTTATGTTTACTATTTTTTAATTGGATTATTAGTTAGAATAAAGAAATTAGCATGAGAAATGTTGCTGTAATTTTAGCAGGTGGTGTCGGAACTCGTATGGGAGGGACAATGCCTAAACAATTTTTTAAAGTTTCGGGAAAAACAGTTTTAGAACATACCATTTCTGTATTTGATAACCATCCGCTTATTGATGAAATTGCAATTGTGGTACACCCTAATTATCTTGAAAAAGTGGAGGAATTGTGTTGCATTAATAATTTTAAGAAAGTAGGACGAATTCTACAAGGAGGAAGTGAACGTTATTATTCAAGTTTGTCAGCTATAAATGCCTATGCTTCTACAGAGAATGATATTAATTTAATATTTCATGATAGTGTACGTCCCTTAGTTACTAAAAGAATAATATCAGATTGTATTACTATGTTGGGTAAGTATGGAGCTGTTGATGTTGCAATTCCTGCAACAGATACCATTATCAAAATGAATCTGAATACGCATGAAATAGAGGATATTCCTAACCGACAATTTTTATACAATGGACAGACCCCACAAGCATTTAAATTATCCGTTATTAGGGAAGCATATAAACGTGCATTGGTAGATCCTAATTTTAAAACAACCGATGATTGTGGGGTTGTTTTAAAATATATGCCTGATATACCAATAGGAGTTGTACCGGGAGAGAAATTTAATATGAAGTTAACGCATAAAGAAGATTTGTTTTTGTTGGATAAGCTTTTTCAATTAAAATCTGTAAGTGATGTTTCTTTATATGGACAAGAAACCGCATTAGAGCATAAAGTTATAGTCATTTTTGGGGGAAGTTATGGTATAGGACATAGTATTGCAGAACTGTGTACCGGATTGAAAGCTAAGGTTTATTCGTTTAGTCGAAGTGAGACTGGAACAGATGTTGCTGATGCATCATTAGTAAAAGAAGCTTTGGAAAAAGTATATCTGATTGAGAAAAAGATTGATTTCGTTATAAATACAGCAGGTATATTATTGAAAATTCCTTTGATGACAATGAAATATGATGATATTTTAAATTTAATACGTGTAAATTATTTGGGAGCGATAAATGTGGCGAAGGAATCATTCTCATATTTAGCGAAGTCTCATGGAGGTTTATTACTATTTACTTCCAGTTCATATACACGAGGCAGAGCGATGTATAGCCTATATTCATCTTCAAAAGCTGCAATTGTGAATTTAGTTCAGGCTTTATCTGAAGAATGGAAAAGTTATAATATAAAGATTAATTGTATTAATCCGGAAAGAACTAAAACACCTATGCGTATCCAAAACTTTGGTATAGAACCGGAAAATAGTTTATTAAGTCCCCAATTTGTTGCAGAAACTTCAATAATGACATTACTTTCTGGATTGACGGGACAAGTTATAGATGTCAGACGTAAAACAGACTGACTATGAAGTAAGCAGTCAAAAATTGGCTCATAATTGAAATCTCTATCTTCGCTGCGAACAAAAATTTTAGAATTTATGTATAGCAGTGAAGATCT
>CABVDD010000053.1 GCA_902497095.1 uncultured Faecalicoccus sp. | reverse complement strand
TTCAAAGGGAATTGAAAAGATGGCTGAATTGCGTTACTATTTACTAGGTATTTAGACACAAACAATTATACCAAAAAGGCCGGAGTATTTGACTTAAACCATCAAATATTCCGGTCCTTTTTTTGTATTTGAGAGCTGCTTCAACCTATTTACTCGTTACAGCCCCTTTTAATATTTATTTCTTTTATGCACTCATGATGGATGGTGCTGTATAAGTTCTACTTTTATATTCCGCATCCAAATCATATAAAGCTTTCGCATCATTTCCAAACAATTCAAATTTTGTGATCATATCGCTGGCATTTTTTTCTTCTTCTCCTTGTTCAGAAACAAACCAATCTAAAAATTTCATAGTTCTAAAATCTTTATCTTGATATGCTGCATCATATAAAGTATGGATCAAACCGGTTACATAACGCTCATGATTTAAAGATTCTACCAAAGGTGTCTTAAAATCTTGAATTTCAATATTTGGTTTATCGATAGCTTGTAATACAACAGAGCAATCATTATCTTGCAGGTACTGCATCATGATCTGTGCATGTGCTACTTCTTCCTGAACTTGTACATTGTACCAATTGGCAAATCCATCCAATCCTCTTTCTTTATAATAATTGGCAAAATCCAAATACAAATAGGCTGAATAGAACTCCTTATTTACTTGTGTGTTTAACAAATCTGCCACTTTTTTACTTAACATATTTCTCATCCTTTCTAGTCTATACAATCAGCTGCATTGGCATATAACCAAACATTTAAATCGGCTTCGGTTTCTTCATCGGTTTGACCTTGAATCATAAATGGCTCACAAATTGTCGCAAGTGGGCATAACTCATGTAAATCTTTTTCAATATTTTCGATACCAGCTCCTCCATGAGACAAAAATGGTAAAATTTTCTTATGTCCTAAATCATGCTCCTTTAAAAAAGTGCGTAATGGCAAAGCTAAAGTACCTGACCAGTTAGGTGTTCCTATAAAGATCGTATCATAAGCTGATACATCCACCGATACAGGCTTATAAGCAGGATCAATTCCTTTTTGTACTTGTGCATTTACGGTTGCGACTAGACTTGCATAGTCTTCCGGATACGGTTCTAATGCTTCAATACGGCAAACATCAGCCTCTACAGCATTTAAAATCAAATCTTTCAAATGAGCAACACTATATCCTTGTGAATAATACAAAATCAATGATTTTTTACTCATAGTAACCTTCTTTCTTTTCTATACCTATCAGGTAAGGTGAATCTTCATGATTTAACTGCCTATATTGTATCACTGTATATGAAGAAGCGCTTAAACTTTTCACATATTTTTCGATGCACTCTGCCTCTTGTTTACCTTCTGGATGAGGATATAAAACCAATGCCATCCTTCCTTTTTGTTTTAATAATTTCAATCCTTTTTGAATGGCCATTAAGCTCGTATCCGCTTTTGTACAAATCAAAGATTCTTCTTTAGGACAATATCCAAAATTAAAGATCATCGCATCAACAGGCTCAAAGATCAAAGAATCCATAGTTTCATGTCCTTGACAATAACCGATTACTTTTGTGCTGTTTAAAGATTGTATCGTTTTTTCAAACACACTCTCTTGTATTTCAAAGGCAAATACTTTATGTACACCTTGCGAAAGAAAAAAAGCAGTATCCTTGCCATGACCTAAAGTGGCATCTACACAAACTGCATGACGATGTAATACCGGTTGTAAAAACAAATGACTTTCATCGACCATAGAACGCATATTTGCTCAGCTCCTCCTTATATAGAAGATAGTCTTGTTGTTGATAACATACAAAAATCACATGGATCTTTTGTGCTTCAGGATATTCATGCATCAATTGATATATGGTATTGACCGCAATAAAACAAGCTTGCTGATGCGGATAGCCATAAATACCTGTTGCAATACATGGAAAAGCAATGGATAATGACTCCAAATGGTGTGATTGCATATAATCAAAGGCAAGTGACATCGAATTCCAGTAACAAGCCTTTAAATTATAAGCATCTTCTTTGCTTTGTTGATAGACAGGGCCAACTGTATGAATAATAGCTTTACAAGGAAGATCATAGGCATCAGTTATAACAGCATCTCCAGTTTTACAATAGCCGATTTTTCGACAAGCCAACTCCAATTGATGTCCAGCCTTTTTAAATATGGCACCACATACACCTGAACCAGGTAACAGATGATTATTAGCTGCATTGACAATGATATCAAAATCCAACCCTGTGATATCTCCTTTTAAAGTCGTAATCACTATGCATTCTCCTTTCCTTCAATAATAGTATCCATCCGTTTTGTGATTTTAGAGGCACTAACAGAAATCGAATGAAATTGCTGCACCAAACTTTCTAAAGATTGTTTTGCCTTTTGAGATCGCTGATCCAAACGATGCGCATCTTCTTGCAAAGCTAAAATGTTTTTTTCAATCTCTTCAATATGCGCACTGCGATAAAAATCTTTAGTGCTTGCCAAAAGCGTGAAAATTATGCCTACTAGCGTTGTAGGAGAAGCCATTAAAACATGTTTTTCTAGTGCATAATTTAAAGTATCTGTACATTTAGCACAGACAAACTGGTAAATCGATTCACTGGGAATAAATAAGATAGCTTGTTCCACAGTTTGTTCATTGATATATTTGGTGGCAATATCATCAATATGTTTTTTCATATTCATTTTAAAAAGACGAGTATATTCCTGCTCATTTGCACCTTCTTCTATGTGCAAATAGTTTTCCATGGGAAACTTTGAATCAATGCACAATATTTTATCAGTTCCCGCAACATGTAATATAGCATCTGCGATTTTGCCATTCTTCAACATATACTGCATGGAAAAAATCTCTGGATTTTGACCAGCATAAATTTCCAATAACGCCTGCAGCTGATATTCTCCCCAATTTCCCCTCATTTTGGTATTTGTCATCACTTTATTCATACTGGAAATATCATCCTGCATCTTTTGAATCGATTGTGCACCCAATGCATTTTCTTTTCGTAAGATCTGAATTTGACCATTCAAATTTTGAAACGTATCCCGCATCTGTTTTTGATGCAGCTCTTCTCTTGTTTTCTGATCCTGTTCCTGTAATCTTTTTGACAAAACCTGATCGTTTTGTTTTTTATATTGCATATACACAAGACCAACTAAAGCCAACATACAAACAATTGCGATCACCAACAAGATCAAAATTAAAAGTTCCATTTATATCACCGCCATTTTTTTATAGTTTGAATCAAAGTTTCTCTTTCATTTTGTTTTGGATCATAAAAAGTAAGATCTAAACATCTTTGAAGAACTTTGCGAATGTTTTCTGCCCGAAACGATGTATAAGTAAGTACATCTTTACCACTTATTTTTAAGTCTTGAAAACACATAGGTCTATTTTTATTATTTTCATAAAACTCTATAAAATCCAGCACACCTTGTATACTCTTTTGTCCTTTAATGGAATGTGCTTTCAAATCACAAATACGAATCTTAAAAAACTTTTGCATCCATGCATCATCAAATCCTTCTTGAATTCGAAAACGATAAATTGTCTGAAGTTTCAAAGGCAACTTTTCATCATGATATCTGACAAGTGAACAAATCAGTTTTTGTTGATGACGACTCAACTTTAAGTCATCACAAATACGCTTTGCGATTTTAGCACTTTCTAAAGGATGCGAATAAAAATGATCTCTTCCATCCTTTGTCGTTTTTGTTGCCGGCTTTCCTAAATCATGAAACAAAAGTGTAAGAGCCAATGTTTCATCAAAGGGGGTCAGAAACGATATCGCACGTAAAGAATGATGAAGCACATTTGTATCATGCCATGGACTATTTTGCGTACAGCTCTTACACCACTCTAATTCTGGCATCCATTTTGACAATAACTGTGTCATATTCTCAATTTCATAAGGATCATATCGCAAAATTTCCAATAATTCTTTATAAATTCTCTCTATAGCCACCCATTGAATCAGTTCTACGTTGCTTTGTATAGCTTCTTTTGTAGCCCTGTCCATTGTAAATCCCAATTTAGCACAAAAACGATGTGCCCGAATCATGCGCAAAGCATCTTCTTGAAAACGTTGATTGGCATCACCTACGCAACGAACTTTTTTTAAAGCTAAATCCGATTTCCCTTCAAAAGGGTCGATCAATCCTGTAGCGGGATGATATGCCATTGCGTTGATCGTAAAATCCCTGCGTTTTAGATCTTCCGTGATAGAAGACACAAACTGAACCGTATCCGGATGACGATGATCTGTATAGGATGATTCACTTCGAAAGGTCGTCACTTCAACTGGATCTGGCGTTAAAACGGTTATAGTTCCATGCTTGATACCTGTAGGAATCGCATGGTCAAATAAACTTAATACCGTTTGTGGCAAAGCATTTGTACAAACATCATAATCAGAACAAGATCGATTCAACAAAAAATCTCGTACACAACCACCCACGACATAAGCCTGATAACCAGCCATATTCAAAGTATATAAAATGTCTATAATATTTTGGGGAAGTCTCATGATAATCCTCTTTTCCTTCCTATTTTATACGATATCCTCTTACAAAAAAAGAGTCATCCATTCTAATAGTTGAAGCTACCGATCCTTTTCACACAATAACAAATCTTTTTTTCTAATAGTACATCTGATATGATATGCCATTGTCTTACACCTATATTTATCTTAGAATCAAAGTAGGAGGCAATTTACATGAAAAAAATACAAATTCCCAAAGATTTTATGTTAGGTACAAGTTCCAGTGCCTGGCAAATAGAAGGAACTGCCGGAAAACAACCGGAACAACAAAGTTGGGCTGAACTCTTTTTTAATAGCAATCCTTCTTTATGGCATAATAAAATCGGCCCGGAAAAAGCCAGTGATTTCTACCACAGATATAAAGAAGATATCTCTACCATGGCTGATTTTGGTTTAAATACTTTTCGTTTTACCATACAATGGCCTCGATTGATGAAAGATCCGCTGCAAGGTATCGTTGATCCCAATGCAGTTAGTTACTACCGAGATGTGATAAAGACTATCAAATCTCATGGAATGGAACCTATAATTTCTTTAGAACATTGGGACATTCCTGCCGTTTTATTTGAAAAATATGACGGTTGGGTATCTCGTGAAGTCATTTCTCTTTATGCTGACTATGTAACAAAAGCATTAGATTGTTTTGCCGACGAAGTAAAATTATGGTTTGCGTTTACAGAGCCTAATATTCCAATTGATAATGGCTATATCAAAAAAATCTGGTATCCTTTTGTTCACGATCCTAAAAAAGCTTACCAAGCTCATTTTCATAAAATATTAGCTACCGCAACAGCCGTTAAAATTGCCAAAAACTATCCAAATATAAAAATGGGAGCGATGGTTCATATGACACCTGTATATCCAGCTTCTCCTTCTTTAGAAGACCAAAAAGCAGCCTATTATACGGATCTATTTGAAGTCCGTTTCTATTTAGATGCCTATTGTAAAGGCAAGATACCTCAAGAAATATTTACAGAATTAAAAAAATATGATTGTTTATTCTCTTATACACCAAAAGATCTAGAACTCATTGCCCAATATCCCATTGATATACTGGGAATTGATTACTATTTTCCAATTCGTGTAAAAGCTCGTCAAACTGCCTATAATAAACCATTTTCTTCTAAGATATATTACGAAGATTACCTTTGGCCTAAAAGAGAATTCAATGCGGATCGCGGATGGGAAATCTATCCACAAGCCATTTATGATATTGGCATGCGCTTAAAAAATGAGTATGGAAATATTGACTGGTTTATATCTGAAAATGGTATCGGCATTGAAAATGAAGAACGCTTCCGTAATATAAACGGAATAATAGATGATGCATATCGTATTGATTTTCTAAAGCGACATCTTTACTATACGCTTAAAGTAAAAGAAGAAGGAAGTAATTGCCATGGTTATCTAATTTGGTCCTTTATTGATAATCTTTCGGCCATCAATGCTTTTAAAAACCGCTATGGACTTTTAGAACTAGACTTAAATACATATAATCGTAAACCTAAAATGTCATTATACTGGTTAAAAGATTGTATAACAAAAGGATTCATTGAATAAAATTAAAGCAGTAATTCCCATTTTAATTCCTAGAATTACTGCTTTCTTTTATTTATTGAAATTTTCTTATATCATAGTCCAGTCTGGCGGCCATTTCCATCTCTTCAATGATATCCATCGCGCTGATTCCATCTTTTTCACCAACGAGCAAGCCATGACGTTCCATAAGATATACATTTGTTTTTTCGTCTTTTTCTTTATCAAATGCATCGAATAAATCTTTGCTTCCAGGCGGGTAATATGAAATATGACCGATATATTGTTTTGTCTTCATAGCTAGATAAGGTGTTCTCTTCAACAACCTGGATATTGCACATTCTACAGATCCTGTTTGGCATGTTAATAACGTTGTATAGTAGCTATGAGTATGAATAATGACCTGGCATTTCTTATTCACTGCATATAAAGACAAATGCAATGGATATTCTTTACTGGGGATTCCTTTTATTATTTCTCCATTTCGATCCAAAATAGAAAAATCTGAAGATTTTAGTCGACCAAAACAACTGCCACTTTTGGAAATATAAATATATTCGTTATCACAAAAGCTGATATTTCCTGTACAGCCATGCACTAAGCCTCTGTTATATAATGAGTGTGCTATCCAAAGTATTTCATCTATTTTCTCTTGATTATACATAGACATCACCTATAGCTCTTTCAAAAAAATCAAGTTGTCCAAAATTGCCCGATTTTAAGATAAATACAGGGATCTTTTTATCTTTTGGAAGTAAAGAAGGTACTCCTGGAGCAATGGAACTTCCAACAACAAAATCAGAATATCCTAATTCTTTTAAGACGGCGCCTGAAGTTTCTCCCCCTGCGATTATGAGTCGATCAAAATGATGTTCAACACAATATTTTGCCAATTGAGCCATAAAATTCTCCATGACTTTAGCATACTTATAAAAATTTGTATCTTGTCTTAAAATAGACATATTTTTTTCAATGGCATCACTATAAATCAACAAAGTCTGATTTGTCCTTTCTAAGACTGGTACAATAGTATTCAACTCAAATCGTTTTTCCAAAATATGCTTAGCTGACAAAGCTATAGTTTTTCCTTGATGTTTTTTAAAACATTCAATCTGTTCTTTACTTCTTTTTGAACAACTCCCACAAAGAATTATGGATTTTGTACACTGTATCCTCTGATGTTGTGTTTTTGTTTCTTTTCTTTCCGGAAGATGTTCAAGCAGTCCAGAACCACCAGTTAATAAAGGATAGCCCCGAAAGTAAGATGCAATCTTTTGTCCATCATGATCTGTTACATAATCCGGAATCAAATAAAAGTGCGAACTTTCTTTTTTCCACATTTCTAATTTTTTATCATCCAAACTATCCATTGTGATTTTGTGACAAGGATATTTGCTCTGAGGTTTCATCAAAGTCGCAATATCAGAACTCCACATTGGATTTAAAGGATGATCTTTAAGAGGGCTTTTATGTAATAAAACACCATTTACATATAAAAGGCCATCCTGTACTATACGACCATTGATCGGCAATGAAGGTGCCAATATAGTATAAGGCACTTGCATCTTTTCCATTAGTGCATCACAAACTGGGCCAATATTGCCTTTTGGTGTGCTGTCAAATGTTGAACAAAATTTAAAATAAACCGTTTGAATTGATTCATTTTTCAAAACAGAAAGTGCTTCTAATGTATCTTCGATTGCTTCTTGCGAAGAAATACTTCTAGTTTTAAGAGCAATCACATATGCATCTGCATCTCTATTTAATATTCTTGGTACTTTTGTATAAAGGGCTACCTTTTGTCCAGCTTTCTTTAAAAAACTAGCCGCATCACATGCACCAGTAAAATCATCTGCGATAACTCCAATTTTACTTGCCTTCATAAGTGGGATAAAACTGTGTCAATGCTGTTTCTTCATCAGATACTCGCAGCATCTGTACATCCGAGACTTCAAATAATATTAAATCAACAGTAGTCAATGTAGGAGTTGTCCCTTTTACGATATGACCGCCAAAAACAGTTCCATAACGATCACACATAGTTGCATGAAAATGCGTATCATATTGTCCTTGATTTTGACAAACCACACCTGTACCATTTAAGAATTCTACAGGGCCTTCTCGAGTAATTACTTCTCCATATCCAGCTTTCACTTTAGCTTCTTGTTTTGGCACCAGATACATATAACCACATTGTTTGAAGCTTCCAAAACACGTCGCATATGCATAACGTATTTCATTCTTTTTACAAGCTTCTTCTATACCTTCGATTAAATCTGTATTTGGTAATAATCGTACGGCTACAACTTTTCCTGTTTTTCCACAAGCATCTTGAATACGAATCATACTATTTTGTCCATGCCTTTCCATCTTGTCCAAATAACTTTACATAATGTGCTAATCGTTCTTCATAGCCTTTAATAAAGCTTGGAATTAACTTCCATTTATCAAAATTTGGATCTTGAATAAATTTTTCCAGTTCTTCTTTTCCCGCAACAACCAATTCTGTTGCCAAATTAACCTTTTGAATTCCACTTCGAACAGCACGTGCTAAATTTTCATCACCTGTGCCACTTCCTCCATGTAGAACTAAAGGAGTATCCGGACAAGCCTTTACAATTTGTTGCAAACGTTCAAAATCAATATGAGGAGTCCCTTTATATCGTCCATGGGCAGTCCCAATGGCTATTGCCAAACAATCCACGCCTGTTTCTTTAATAAATTGTGCCGCCATATCTGGTTCTGTCAAATTGCTTGAACCATCCACCGCATAATTTTCACCTTGACCGACGTGTCCTAATTCTGCTTCAACGCTGATTCCTAAAGGCTTGCACATTTTAACAACTTCTTTTGTCTGTAAAACATTTTCTTCATATGAAAGACTAGAACGATCTACCATAATAGAAGTAAAACCAGAACGTATACCTAACATGATATCTTCATATGATTTACCATGGTCTAAGTTGATCGCAAATGGTACTGGTGAAGTACTCACTAATTCACGTATCATGTGAATAAACCATGGAAGATCAGGATGAATAAACGCATTAACATCAATAATCATAGGTGCATGAAGTTCTTGGGCAACATGAATGACAGCCCGAACTGTATCTTCACTTTGAACATTTGGTGCTGTCACACCATATCCTTCTTTTTTTGCTCGGTCTAAAATTTCTTTCATTGTCACTAACATACTATTATCCTCTATACATCCAATTTATCCCTTAAAAACTGACAGGCCTGCCTTAGATCTTCTTTCCATCCCGGATTGCCCGTATACCAGAACTCACCGACAAACCGATAGACTCCCATCTCATACAGACTCCGGA
>CABVDD010000052.1 GCA_902497095.1 uncultured Faecalicoccus sp. | reverse complement strand
GCATTTTTAAGCATTAGATGCCACTTCCCGATGTCGTATCGGGTCTACTCCTAAGCGGAAGGTCGTGGGTCCGAATCCCATCCGGAATACCATTTTAGACTTTATTTAAGCGGTTTTTCCGCTTTTTTTGTTTTTTAATACACCTTTTCATCACTGTTAAAATTCACATTTCAAACAGAAAAATAATTAAATTTTAAACGTGTTCGGATGACCTATCTTTATCCGAACTTTTTTGTGCTATTTTTGGGGCCATCTAATGGATTTCTAATGGTCATCTAACGGTATCGAATAGAACCCTACGACACAGGACGTATCAAACGATACGTCACGTGCTAATAAACATCATTTAATCACCGCTCAAAGTGGCTATTAGAAGCTGCAATAAATCAGGATCTTGCTTGATTTTTTCAAGTACTTTATCTATGTCGACTTTCTTATTTGCCTGTGGAACATCAACATAGTTTTCCATATGTTGTTTGTAAAAACTGTCCTCAAATTTTTGTGCGTTTACTCTTCGGTCTTCATCTAAGATGTGACTATATAGATCCATGACCATATCTGCTTGAGAATGCCCAGTATCTCCTTGGGTTGCTTTTATATCGCCATTGTTTAATTTCAATTTATAGGTTGTACTAGTATGGCGCAAAGAATGAAAGACAACGTGGGGAAGTTCAGCTTCTTTTTCTAATTTGGATAGGCCTTTACGAATAATACTTCCATCACATGGAATGCCATTTGGTTGACATATTACAAGATTATAATCATGATAAGCATCTCCATAGGCTTCCTTATACTTACTTTGATCCTCTTTCCATTGCTTCAAAAAAGAAGCTAATGTGTTTGGAAGCCATATTTTTCGAACACTACTATCTGTTTTAGGAGTTTTTAATATCAGTCTTGTCGTATTTTTCCTTTTTTCAAATTGAGGAAAGATGAATAGTACATCTTTGTTGTTCAATTTTTCAATGGCATCCATACGGGCACGTTCTAATTGTTGTTTTATATAAATGTGTGTATCACCACACGCAAAATCATCTTCACTGATATGCACATTATCCCAAGTCAGACCGAGCACTTCACCAATTCTTAAAGAACAAGCAAATGCGAGTTGAATGGCAATCGATAATTTTGGATCTTCACAAACTTCAAGTGCTTTGGCAATTTGATTGGCTGTCCATATTTCTCGCTTTTCATAATCATGCTTGGGCGTATCCACTTTTAAAAATGGATTATTGGAAATGTATTCCCATTTTACCGCAACATTAAATGTACATCGTAAAACTCTATGAACTTCTGTGACAACACGAGTGGATACTTTTCCTGTTTTCTTTGTATTTTCGCTTTCTTTTAGATTTGCATAATATTGCTCAATGGTTATCGGACGAATTTCATCTAGTTTGCAATGTCCTAAATATGGCGAAATATATGTTGTAAATAAGGCCGTATTCTTTTCCATAGTAGATATTGACCATTTATTGCATCCATATAGATCAACATATGTTGGCCAGAATTCATTTAAAGTCGTAGTACTTGGTGCAATAAAGGTTCGATTGGCTTGTTGTAATTCAACTTCTGCCTTACGTTTTCTGGCTTCCCGTAATGTTCTAAAGGATTCCCATTTTTGTTTTTGCTTTCCATATTTATCCGTATAATAATAAACTACATTGTATTTATCCTTTCGTTTTTGTATGGATGCCATTTTATTCACCACTTTCAATTTCTAATAGTTTCATCAATAATTTCTTACGAATATTTTTATCTTCACTAAGTTGTTTTACTAAATCCACTGCATCTTTTTTATCCTTATCAGGCAATTCTTTTTTCATGGATTTCGTAAATTCTTTGTTTATCTTTACAGCTTTTTCTTTTGCGGTTAATCCAATCTGGTTGAAAGAAATATCATTATGTTCATAATAATAAATGTCACGATAATGTCGTCCATCTGGAGAAGTTTTACTAGAAAAAAATTTTAATCCTGCTAAAGTGTGTCTAGGTAGTTTTAGATTTAATGTAGTTTGATCTAGATGTTTAAGTACGAGACGATCATCATATGGATTAATTCCATAAGTAGTAAACATTAATGAATTAGGATTTATATCAAAATGGTAGATTTCTTTCGATCTCTTTTTCCAATTTTGTAATAATTCATATAAGGCACATGGAATAGAGTAGATATTTTCTTTATCTACATAATGATGAACAACTTGTGTTTTTAATTTTATTTTCTTATCATGAACATATTTTTGGATAACATAATCTTTAGGAAGAAATTGCAATTCTTTTTCATACATGCGCTCCATTACTTTATTTGTTCGAATATAGTATTTATCTTTTTCATGATAAAAATCGCTCCAAACTAGACCAAGAACATCTGTTACATTCATTCCGGTTGCAAATATGATCTGCATAATAACGTAAAGCTTTTCTTCTTTGCATGCATCAAAAATTTGAATCATCGTTTCATATGTCCAATCTGCATATTTCTTTGGCCTCTTTTTAAAATCATGTGGATCAGAAATGTGTATTTCATTGAATGGATTTTCATCCATGATTCCCATCTTAATTGCATGATCGCAAGTACTGATAAGTAGTAACTTGCAAGCACGGATTGTTTTAACAGATAATGCACTATTTCTTCCTATGCTTTTTGTAGCACATAGTTGGTTAATAATAGAATTTGCAAAAGTTGAGTCAATTTCTTTAACTTTAGTTGTTTCTACCAGGCTACGAAGATACACATCATAGTTTTTTTGAGCTTCGTGATATTTTTTTAAATGATCTCTGAAATATGGATCAGCAAGCCAGTCTTCCATTACATCCACAAACAAACTTTCTGGTGAAAACATACAAACTTCACCATCCAATAATTCTTTTCGTTTAGCTGCATCTTCATAATTATCGAATATTTCTTTGATTGACTTTATTTCCTTTGTAGGTGTGACTACTTCGTAAGTAATTTGATATTTCTTTCCCAATTTTAAAATTACAGCCATCCCTCATTCCTCCTTTATTGTTGACTGTCAAACCATTGATCAAAGGATTCCTTGTTAATACGAAGTAATTTACCAACACGAATCACTTTAAACAAGCCTTTTCTTGTTAAGTCATAGGCTGCTGTTCTTCCAATACCAAGTATTTCCATGATTTCAGCAACGGTATACGTCTTCTTTTCGCATATAACAGGTTGTTTCATCGCTTTGTTCCTCCTTACTATAAAGTTTTTAAAACAGAAATTCTCACCTACAAATTAAAAGGAAGCAGCTGGGAAAGGACTGCTTCCAAAAGGAAAGGGAACATAACCAATGCTACTTTCTTTGGTTATGTAAACGTAGATCCAAACTGATTTTTATTTTTCGATCAATCGCCATCATATCTAATCTACCAATAGTAGCTATTTTCTTTAACAATCTACTTTTATCAATGACACGAATCTGTTCACACATGACCATAGATTTATATTTCAATCCAATACCTTCTGGTAAAAGATGGTGCGTTGGTAAATGATGCTTTGTATAAATCTTGGAAGATAAACAAGCCACAATAGTTGTTGGACTGTATTTATTACCCCGATTATTTTGAATAATTACAACAGGTCGTACTTTACCTTGTTCTGATCCAGATGCATCACTTAAATCTGCTAAATAAACTTCTCCTCTTTTGACTTTCATTTTGATTCACTCCTTATGTAAAACCGGGAGCAAGTCCCGGTTGATGTTTAAAAATAAAATATTTATCGTGTTTTCTATTTATCACCTGATTACCCGAAAACAAAGGAATCCTATTAGACAAGATAGTTGCTAATTATCTTTCATTGGCATCGCACCAACCCATATTACGCTTGAGCCTGTCGCTAGAAGTATCATTATCTTATATATTGTCATGGCACAATCAGCATCATTGTTTATCAATCTAAAGTATCACCGCTCGTAAAAAACATCATCGCGCAGTAGTGAAATAGCTCGAATATATAAGTGTTGTATCTAATAGTTGTTATTGAGTTTTCAAAGAGCTTCTAGGAAGATTACATATCTCCCTTCACTAGATAGTCCTTGAAATCGTGAATTATTAGCCTCTCTTTTTACATTTTTTTGAGAATTTTTCGATTCTTTTATATACTGCGTTATTTGTCATATGCAAATCTTCAGCAATTTCCCATACACAATACTTGTTTTTCAGCATTACAATAATTTTCTGCATGACAGGATCACACTTTTTCAAATGCTTATAAACAACGGCATCGTTTACTCCATTTAGTACGTCTTCCCATGTATATTCACTTATACAATCTTCAGAAGGTTCATTTAGAAAAAATTTTACTTCAGTTGGTGACTCATTACGGTGAAAACTGCGATTCTTGTTGAAATCAAAATCATCTAGTTCTCGAAGGTACTGAATCTTCCATTCAGGAAATCCTAATAATCGTAGTAAGTTTTCTTCTTTTTCTTTTGCCTCTAAATACTTTTTCTTTTCGTAACCATAGTTATACATTTATTATTCCTCCTTTTGTGAAGGAAAAACAATTTCCCCTTCACTTGAAAGTCCACAAAAAAGGCTTTTTTTAGCCTTGAAAGGGATAAAAAAAACAGATCAACTGTCTGAAACAGAGATCTGTGCCAATTCGTTGTATTTTCAAATCTATTCTCTTTTCAAAATTGAAAAGAGTTTGGAGGAGATCGAATTCTTACCATTAACATTATTAGAACATGTGAAAGTTAGTTCATCAATTACTAAGATGAAATAAATGAAAAATAAAAAAATATCACTAAATGGTGATATTTATGTTTCTATTTATACATAATTCCTTTATAATTGAAAATAAAGAAAGAGGTCTAATCATATGGAAATTAGTTATAATCGTTTGTTTAAATTATTAAT
Organism: uncultured Faecalicoccus sp.; assembly: GCA_902497095.1. Classification (GTDB taxonomy): domain Bacteria; phylum Bacillota_I; class Bacilli_A; order Erysipelotrichales; family Erysipelotrichaceae; genus Faecalicoccus. The sequence goes on along the minus strand of CABVDD010000052.1, from coordinate 5,192 downwards.
TGATAAAGGTATGAAGAAAACTGAATTTGCAAAAATAGCAGGACTTACTCCTGGGACATTAGCAAAACTTTCAAAGAATCAAACAGTTTCAATGGATTCTTTAATAAAAATTTGTACAACATTAAATTGTAGTTTTGATGATATTGTAGAGATAGTGAGGAACCAATAATGATAGTTTTACCAAGGTCAAATGACACAGATTTAAGACAAATACTATACGATGTCCAAGAAGGGAAAATACAATTACCTGAATTTCAAAGAGATTGGACTTGGGATGATAATCGAATTCGAGGAATTATTGCAAGTTTATCTCAAGGGTATCCTATGGGAGCTGTAATGCAATTACAATATGGAAATCCTGATATTAAATTCAAATATCGTACTATTACTGGAGTTGAAAATAAAAATGCTACTCCAGAATATTTAGTATTAGATGGACAACAAAGATTAACATCAATTTATCAGTCAACATATAGCAATCAGGTTGTTGCTACAAAAACAGATAAAGGTAAGTCTATAAAAAGGTTTTATTATTTGGATATGAATAAATGTTTAGATGATAATGAGGATCGACTAGATGCTGTTGTGAGCGTTCCAGAAGATAGAAAGATTAAGGCTAATTTTGATCGTGATATTATTATGGACTTATCAACAAGAGAATTAGAATATCAATTAAAGATGTTTCCAATAAATATCATCTATGATAATACACAATTAATGCAATGGAATTTTGGATACATGATGTACCATCAAAATGATAAGGATGCTAATGATTTGTTAAATAGATTTCAAAAAGAAGTTGTTGAAACCATTCTACAGTATAAATTGCCAGTAATTACACTGGATAAATCCACTCCACGAGAAGCTGTATGTAAAGTTTTTGAGAATGTAAATACAGGTGGAGTTCCATTAACCGTATTTGAATTGGTTACAGCAACTTATGCTACTAATGAGTTCGATTTAAGAAAAGATTGGGAAAAATGTAAAAAAATAATTAGGGCTGAAAATGAAACGTTAAGAACTGATTTATTAGATGGAATTGATGAAATCAATTTTTTGACATCAGTTACTTTATATACTTCTTACAAAAACAAAGTTAATGGAAAAAGCGGAACAATTTCTTGTAAGAAAAAAGATGTTTTAAATTTACCTTATGAATCTTATTTAGAAAATAGAGATGCAGTGCTTGATGGATATAAAATAGCAAGAGAATTTTTACTTCAAAATGAATATGTATTTAGACAAAGAGATTTACCTTATACAACCCAATTAATTCCACTTTCTGCAACTTGCGCATATTTAGGAAAGAAAACGTGTAATGAACCCAATACCAAAAAGATTTTAGAGCGATGGTATTGGTGTGGTATTCTTGGAGAAATGTATGGAGGTGCAAATGAAACTAGGTATGCAAATGATATCGAAGATATCATAGATGAAGTGTACAAACGTCCTAGTCAAATGAGAACAGTTAATAGTTCCTTCTTTTCAGCAACACGTTTGTTGACATTGCAAACACGTTTAAGTGCAGCTTATAAAGGAATTATGGCTCTATTATACAAAGCAGATTGCAGAGATTTCATGGATAATTCGAAAATGAATTTGGTAAACAGTGTCATTCTTTCACCTGATATCCATCATATTTTTCCAGAAGCATATTGTCAAAAAGTAGGAATTAAGCGTCAAAAATATAATTCTATTGTAAATAAAACTCCTATTTTACCGCCAACAAATAGATCAATTGGAGGAGATTCTCCAAGTAAATATACGCAAACTATATTAAATAAAGTTGATGGATTAACGGAAAATGAATTAAAAGATAGAATTGAATCGCATATGGTTAATTTTGAATATTTAAAGCAGGATGATTTTGATAACTACTTTATTGACAGAGCAAAAAAATTATTGAATCTAATTGAAAATGCAATGGGAAAAAATGTATCAGATAGAGGATCTGAAGATACAATTGAGCAATTTGGGAAGTCACTAATTTGAATTGATTAATTTCAAATAATAATACTTTCAAAAAAATAAGGAGATATGCTATATGAATAAACAACAATTAGCCAAAAAAATATGGGAATCAGCTAATAAAATGAGATCCAAGATTGAAGCTAGTGAATATAAAGATTATATTCTAGGCTTTATCTTTTATAAATTTTTGTCAGATAGAGAAGAAGACTTTTTATTAAAGAATGACTTTGCCGAAGAAGATATAAAGTTAGTTAATGAAGAAGATGCAGAAATTGTTGAATTTGTGCAAAGTGGTTTAGGATATTTTATTTCTTATGAAAACTTATTTTCAACATGGATTAGTGAAGGACATGATTTTGATATTGCAAATGTACGTGATGCTTTATCTGCATTCAGTCGTTTGATTGGTACGAATTATAAACGTGTATTTGATGGAATATTCCAAACATTAGAAACGGGACTAAGTAACTTAGGATCTACTGCTAAAGAACAAAGCAAAGCTGTTCGAGATTTATTGTATTTAATCAAAGATATTCCTATGGATGATAAACAAGATTATGATGTTTTAGGATTTATCTATGAATATTTAATATCTAATTTTGCAGCAAATGCAGGGAAAAAAGCTGGAGAATTCTATACTCCACATGAAGTTTCTTTACTTATGTCAGAAATTATCGCTGAACATTTAAAAGATAGATCTGAAATTAAAATCTATGATTCATGTTCAGGTTCAGGCTCTTTATTAATCAATATTGGTAAGAGTGTTTCGAAACACATGGATAGTAAAGACAATATTAAATATTATGCGCAAGAATTAAAGAAAAACACATATAACTTAACGCGTATGAATTTGGTAATGCGTGGAATCTTACCAGATAATATTAAAGTGCGTAACGGGGACACGTTGGAAGAGGACTGGCCTGATTTTGAAGATTCTGATCCAATTGGTACATATGAGCCTTTATATGTCGATGCTGTAACATCTAACCCACCTTATTCTCAAAAATGGGATCCAACTGACAAAGGAAATGATCCTAGATATGCTGATTATGGTATGGCACCAAAAGGAAAGGCAGATTATGCATTCTTATTACATGACTTATACCATATTAAACCAGATGGTATTATGACAATTGTTTTACCTCACGGTGTTTTATTCCGTGGTGGCGAAGAAGGAACTATTCGTAAAAATTTAATTGAGAAAAATAAGATTGATACCATCATTGGATTGCCTGCCAATATATTCTTTGGGACAGGTATTCCAACCATTATCATGGTTTTAAAACAAAAGAGAAATAATACGGATACGTTAATTATTGATGCTTCTAAAGGATTTATTAAAGAAGGAAAAAACAATAAACTAAGGGCATGTGATATACGAAAAATTACAGATGCGATTAAGAACAGAAAAGATATTGATAAATATTGCAAAGTTGTAAGTCGTGATGAAATTCGTTCCAATGACTATAACTTAAATATTCCTAGATATGTTGATTCATCAGAAAAAACAGAATCTTATGATATTTATGCATCTATGTTTGGGGGAATTCCTAATTCTGAAATTAAAGACTATGAAGATTTTTGGAATGCTTTTCCATCATTAAAAGATGAATTATTCCAATCTAATAATGAGCCATATAGCACATTAAAATCAGACAACGTTAAAAATATCATCAAAAATAATCAAGATGTTCAACATTTCATGAATGAATACAAAAATGCTTTTAACGGTTTTGAAGAGTATTTAAAAACTTTATTAATTGATGATGCTAATAACTTAAACATTGCAAAAACTGAGGAAATAATCAGTAATGAAATTTTTAATAGACTAAAAAATATTCCTTTAATCGATCAATATGAGGCCTATCAATATTTAAACGATGAATGGAATATGATTTCTGGGGATATTGAAATTATCCAAACTGAAGGAATAGATGCTGCTAAAGTTGTTGATCCTAATATGGTTCTCAAAAAGAAAAAAGAGAAAGAAGTAGAAGTTCAAGAAGGTTGGATTGGTCATTTATTACCATTTGATCTTATCCAAGGTAAGTATCTGATTAATGAAAAAAGAGAATTAATATATAAAGAAAATCAAGTGTCCGAAATCGATTCTGAAATTAACGATATTATTGAAAACCTTACAGATGAAGAAAAAGAAATGGAATTTTATGACGATGAGGGCAATAAAATTGTTGATAAATGTATTAAACAATTTATCAAAGATACTGATGTGGAGTTAGAAACAAGAGAAAAATTAAAAAATTATAGCTCTTTAGTTACTAAGAAAAAAGAATTGAATAAAGCATTAAAATCGGAAATAGCCGAATTGGAATTAAATACAAAATCCACAATTGAAAATCTAACTTATGAACAAATTGATGATTCATTAAATTCAAAATGGCTTGAACCACTAATGCAAAGCATTAATAGTTTGCCCATTAAATTATTAAATGATTTTGAATCTAAAATTGATTTGCTATCCAAGAAATATGAAACTACTTATTCAGATTTAGAAGAAGAAATTTCAAAAACAGAAAAATCTTTGATTTCGATGTTAAATGATTTGCAAGGGAATGATTTTGACATGCTTGGTTTAGATGAATTTAAAACGTTATTAGGAGGAAAATAATATGGAAAATAATAAAACTCCTAGTATTCGATTCAAAGGATTTACTGACCCTTGGGAACAGCGTAAGTTGGGAGATATAGCAGATATTGTAGGCGGAGGAACGCCAAGTACATCAAACGAAGAGTACTGGGATGGTGAAATAGACTGGTATGCTCCAGCTGAAATTACAAATCAAATATATGTAGATTCAAGTGAACGGAGAATTACGGAACAAGGATTTAATAATAGTTCTACGAAGATGCTACCAGTAGGAACAGTGTTATTTACTTCACGTGCTGGTATTGGGAAAATGGCTATTTTACGCAAAGAATCTTGTACAAATCAGGGATTTCAATCTATCGTTCCACATAAAAATGAATTGGATTCTTACTTCATTTTTTCACGTTCAGAAGAACTAAAAAGATACGGAGAAACTGTTGGAGCTGGCTCAACGTTCGTTGAGGTTTCTGGAAAACAAATGTGTGCAATGGAATTAATGATGCCACAGACAATAGACGAGCAAAGAAAAATTGGCAGTTATTTTTCACGCCTCGACCACCTTATCACCCTTCATCAGCGTGAGTGGAAAGGAAAAAGAATATGGATAATAATC
>CABVDD010000051.1 GCA_902497095.1 uncultured Faecalicoccus sp. | reverse complement strand
ATGTGACACTGTTGGTAAAGACGGTACGAACGATGTTGGCAGGCAGCCATGCAGGGGCAAGATAAAGAAAGAGGAATCTAGATGAGCTATATCGATTTAAAACAGAAAACGATACTAGTGACAGGGGCAGCTGGTTTTATAGGCTCCAATTTGATCCGGCATCTTTATGAAACAGTAAAAGATGTCACTGTCATTGGTATCGACAATATGAACGATTACTATGATGTACGTTTAAAAGAATCCCGACTGGAGGAATTGTCCCACTATTCCTCTTTTATTTTTGTCAAAGGTAATATTGCCGATAAAGATTTGATTCAGGAAGTTTTCAAAACGTATGGACCACAGATCGTTGTGAATCTGGCAGCGCAGGCCGGTGTTCGTTATTCCATCATCAATCCGGATGCCTATGTAGAGTCCAATCTGATCGGATTTTATAACATCTTGGAAGCCTGCCGTCATTCCTATGATGAAGGACAGGTTCCGGTGGAACATCTGGTCTATGCTTCCAGTTCGTCTGTCTATGGTTCCAATAAAAAGGTGCCATACAGTACAGAGGATAAAGTGGATCATCCGGTATCTCTTTATGCGGCCACGAAAAAATCAAATGAACTTATGGCGCATGCCTATGCGAAGCTGTATAACATTCCTTCCACAGGACTTCGGTTCTTCACTGTCTATGGTCCGGCCGGAAGACCAGACATGGCCTATTTTGGTTTTACCAATAAGCTGCGAGAAGGCAGGACCATACAGATTTTTAACTACGGAAACTGCAAAAGAGATTTTACCTATATCGATGATATCGTGACCGGCGTAGAAAAAGTGATGCGCAAGGCACCGGATAAACAGATCGGTGAAGATGGACTGCCGGTACCGCCTTACGCACTTTACAACATCGGAAACAATCATCCGGAAAATCTTTTAGATTTTGTGCAGATCCTAAGCGAAGAACTGGTAAGAGCCGGTGTACTTCCTGAGGATTATGACTTCGAGGCTCATAAGGAGCTGGTTCCTATGCAGCCGGGGGATGTACCGGTAACATATGCGGATACCTCGGCTCTGGAAAGAGATTTTGACTTTAAACCGGATACGGATCTGAGGACCGGATTACGAAAATTTGCCGAATGGTATAAAGATTTTTACGGAGAGAAAAAAGCATGAGAGAGTTTAAGGAACTTAAGATCGCAGTAGCCGGTACAGGCTATGTGGGATTATCTATTGCGACACTTTTGGCCCAGCATCATAAAGTCATGGCCGTAGACATCGTGCCAGAAAAGGTGGAGCTGATCAATCAGAGAAAGTCGCCGATCCAGGATGACTATATTGAGAAATATCTGAGAGAAAAAGATCTGGATCTGACAGCCACAATAGATGCGAAAGAGGCCTATACAGATGCCGACTTTGTGGTCATTGCCGCGCCAACAAATTATGACAGTAAGAAGAATTTTTTTGATACTTCGGCAGTGGAGAATGTCATAGAACTGGTAATGAAATATAACCCGGATGCGATCATGGTGATCAAGTCTACGATACCGGTCGGGTATACAAAGAGCATTCGGGAGAAAACCGGAAGCAGGAATATCATCTTCAGTCCTGAATTCTTGAGAGAATCCAAGGCACTGTATGACAATTTGTATCCCAGCCGCATCATCGTGGGAACCGATTTAAATGATAAACGATTACTGGAAGCAGCGCATACCTTTGCGAAGCTGTTGCAGGAAGGTGCCATCAAAGAAGATATCGATACCTTGTTTATGGGATTTACCGAAGCCGAAGCGGTTAAGCTGTTTGCCAATACCTACCTGGCATTACGGGTTGCTTATTTCAATGAGTTGGATACCTATGCGGAAATGAAGGGCCTAGATACACAGCAGATTATCAAAGGAGTTTGTTTAGATCCACGTGTGGGAGATTTCTATAACAATCCGAGTTTTGGCTATGGTGGCTACTGTTTACCAAAAGATACAAAGCAGCTGCTGGCCAATTATCAGGATGTTCCGGAAAACCTGATTGAAGCTATTGTGGAGAGCAACCGTACGAGAAAAGATTTCATAGCGGACAGAGTACTGGAGATTGCGGGCGCTTATGGAAATTCCGAAGCTTACTCTGCACAGAGAGAACATGAAGTGATTGTTGGTGTTTACCGTTTAACGATGAAAAGCCATAGTGACAACTTCAGACAGAGCAGTATCCAGGGCGTTATGAAACGGATCAAAGCCAAAGGAGCTACGGTCATCATTTATGAATCGACCTTAAAAGATGGAGATACCTTCTTTGGCAGCAAGATTGTCAATGATCTGGAAGCGTTCAAGAAACAGAGCCAGGCCATCATTGCGAATCGATATGATAAAGATTTAGATGATGTACAAGAGAAAGTATATACAAGAGACATTTTTAGACGTGATTAATCAAATTTTGAAGCGAAGTGGAGCAATTTCGGATGAGAAATAATAATACTAATAAAAAATTAAAGGTGTGTTTAGTCGGTTCATCCGGTGGCCACCTGACGCATCTTTATATGTTAAAACCATTTTGGCAGGATAAAGACCGCTTTTGGGTTACATTTGATAAGGAAGATGCAAGGAGTCTTTTAAAGGGAGAAAAAATGTATCCATGCTATTATCCAAGCAATCGTAGCATTAAAGCCTTAATCATAAATACTGTAAAAGCCCTTAAGATTATTCCCAAAGAGCGACCGGACTTAATCATTACATCAGGAGCAGCACCTGCAATACCTTTCTTTTATATAGGAAAATTATTCGGAGCAAAGACGATATATATTGAAGTATTTGATCGCATTGATGCGCCTACAATTGCTGGAAAACTATGTTATCCAGTTACAGACAGATTTATTGTGGAATGGGAAGAAATGAAAAAAGTCTACCCGAAGGCAATCAACTTGGGCAGTATATTTTAGCGAGGTGGTGAGGAGATGATTTTTGTTACCGTAGGTACACACGAACAGCCGTTTAATCGGTTAGTGAAATGCGTGGATGATCTTAAAAAGGAAGGGATTATTACAGAAGAAGTAGTTATACAGACTGGATATAGTACATATGAACCAAAATTTTGTAAGTGGCAAAAGTTATTTCCTTATCAAGAAATGCTACAGTTGGTGGAGAAAGCGAGAATTGTTATCACTCATGGCGGACCATCCAGTTTTATTATGCCTTTACAAATTAGAAAAACACCCATTGTGGTTCCAAGGCGGCATGAATTTAATGAGCACGTGAACAATCATCAGGTATCATTTGCAAAGGCTGTTGCTGATCGGATGGGCACAATAATTGTTGTTGATGATGTAGATAAACTTGGTGAGGTAATTACGAATTATGATGAAATTATCAGTGAAATGAAAAATGAAATGAGGACAAATAATAGTAGTTTTAATGAAAAATTAAGTAAAATTGTGGATAAAATGTTTGAGAAAAAGAGATAATAAGCAAAATAAAAGTTTAGAAATCATATAAGTTTAACGGATTGCAAATTATAGTTCTTTTTTCACATTTTAATTAATTTCAAAAATTTAACTACATATAATGAAAAAATAATTGGCTAAAATTATATGATTACAATTCGTTACGATTTCTCTGATATAAGAGTGGATTAGTATGAGGTTAATAGTAAATAATTTTTTAAAGAATTGCTCTTTTATCATTTTTCTGATTTTATACTGTTCCGGTCAAGATACAGGGTACTATTTTTGGTAATTGAATAGACATAGGACTTAAACCTTCATCATATACATCGGAGTAGGGTAAAATTGTCAAAAGCAACATAAGGAGATGAGTATGGAAAAAATAAGAGTTTTGCATATTATAACTGGAGGTATACATCGTGAAGGAATTTCCTCAACACAATTGGCTTTTTTTAGAAATATAGATACATCAATATTTGAAATTTATGTTGCGGCTGTTCATAATGACGATTGTCAAATGATTGAAGAATTTCAAAGAGTAGGATGTAAAGTTATAGTATTTGAGGATAGAAAGAAACATACAATAAATTATTTTTTCCAACTAGTATTAAAGCTAAACGAGTTAAAACCTCAGATAGTTCATGTTCATGGTAGTAGTGCAATAATGAGTATAGAACTTTTGGCATCAAAATTAGCACATGTTAAAGTAAGAATAGCTCATAGTCGTAACACAAAAGCGGATCAAATTCGGAGCGATAAGATTTTGAGACCGTTATTTAACCACTTATATACGTATGGACTGGCGTGTGGCGAAGATGCCGGTAAATGGCTATTTGGTAATAAGCCATTTACTATTATACATAATGGCAAAGATTTCGAAAAATTTAAATTTTGCGAATTCACAAGACAAAGAGTGAGAAAACAATATCATTTTGATGAAAAGACAATTATTGGTCATGTAGGAAGGTTCAATTTTCAAAAAAATCATGAATATTTAATAAAAATATTTTATGAATATCAAAAAAAGCATCCAGAAACAATTTTGTACCTTATGGGAGATGGACCGCTTAAATCTGATATTGAAAAACTGGTTGATTGCCTAAATATTAGGGAAAAAGTAATATTTGCTGGAAGTGTGGATAATGTTCCAGAACGATTACAAGCAATGGATATAATGTTATTTCCCTCGAGATTCGAAGGATTACCAAATGTTGTTCTTGAATGGCAGGCGGTTGGATTACCTTGTATCATCTCGAATTACATCACAAAAGAATGTGCCCCCTCAGAATTGGTTGAGTTTGAGTCAATAAATGAATCACCGGAGAAGTGGATAAAACATATAAACACTTTACTAAATAAATTCAATGATCGCTATAAGCAGTCAGAGGCTGGGAGATTTGCATTGAAACAAGAAGGTTTCGATATTAAGGATTCATGTAAAAAGTTAGAAGATATATATATAAATTTAATAAAATGTAGTAAATGATTTCAGAATGGTTAAGGATTGGATGATATATGGATATAGAAACGATAAGATTAAAATTTAGAAATAATATATGGTTGCCTACCTTCAAAAACATCCGCAGACGAAAACTAAAGAATGCAAATTTTACAATTATATCGAATAACTGTTGGGGTGGCACTATATATGAAAGTTACGGAATAAGAAAATTATCGCCTACGGTAGGAATGTTTATTATGCCAGATGATTATTTGCAATTAATTGAAAATTTGGATTATTACTTGGATCAACCATTAAATTTTATTGATCCAAATGATTCAAAATGGAAAAATTTATTAGATGAGAAAAGGAATTGGAAGACATACCCAATCGCAAGACTAGATAATATTGAACTTCACATGCTTCATTATCATGATGTACAAATTGCCAGAAGAAAGTGGGAAGCGAGAGTGAAACGAGTTAATAGGGACAAAATGATTGTAAAGTTTAATGATCAGAATGGTGCATCTTTATCTCATATCAAAAAGTTTGCAGAATTACCGATAAAAAATAAATTATGTTTTGTAGCAGATGAACGTTTAAAAGTAAGTCCTGATGTTATTTATATAAAGCAACCTAAAAGATATTCTGGTAATGGTATTAAAGCTTCTTATGAACCTTTTGGTAAATCAAGATATATTGACATTAATCGGTTTATTAATCGTATGTTTCTGGAGGAAAAATAAATGCTATGTATAATGTGAAAAAGTTGTTTTTTGCGCTTAATAGAAGATATCCAAAATTATTATCATGTTTAGATGACAAACAAGATTTAAAATTATTATATAGAATCCAATTTGGAAAAGAGCTAAATTTGGATATGCCAATAACTTTTAACGAAAAAATACAATGGCTTAAACTATATGATAGAAATCCCACATACACGATAATGGCCGATAAATATTTAGTTAAGAAATACGTTGCAAGTGTAATTGGTGATGAATACATTATTCCTACATTTGGAGTTTGGAAACATTATGATGAAATAGACTTTGACTCATTACCGGATCAATTTGTGCTAAAGTGTACTCATGATAGTGGAGGAATAGTCATTTGTAAGGATAAATCTGATTTGGATAAGCAAGCAAAAAGAAAAATAGAAAGAAGCCTACGAAGAGATTATTATTGGGCTGCTAGAGAATGGTCATATAAAGAAGTTAAACCGCAAGTTCTTGCTGAAAAATATGTAATTGACAAGAAACTCCAGGAATTAAGAGATTATAAATTTTTTTGCTTTAATGGAAAGGTGAGATGTTTTAAAGTAGATTTCGATAGGTTTGAAAATCATCGTGCCAATTATTATGATGAAAAATGTAACCTTATTGATCTTGGTGAAGTAGTGTGTCCCCCAGATCCTAAAAAACAGATTGAATTTCCTAAAAGTATCTATCATATGATGCATTTAGCTGAAATACTTTCTGCAAATATTCCATTTATTAGAGTTGATTTTTACGATGTTGACGGGCATATATTTTTTGGAGAGCTAACCTTTTATCCGAATAGTGGTTTAGGAAGATTTACAGATGATAAATGGGATTATATTTTAGGAAGTTGGATTTCACTGCCTTCATAAAAAACTAGAAGGAGTATATGTTATCATGAATAAATCTGCGGCTATAGTTGTTACTTATAACAGATTACAATTATTAAAAGAAAATCTCAACGCACTAAGAAATCAATCTGAACCATGTGATATTATTATTATCAATAATGCAAGTACTGATGAAACTGAGAACTATGTGCTACATATGTGTAAAATTGATAATAGGATAATTTATCATAATACAGGGAAGAACCTTGGCGGTGCTGGTGGGTTCGCATTTGGCATAAAAGTCGCTGCTGATGCAGGCTATAGATATATCTGGATTATGGATGATGATTCTATACCCATGAAGGATGCTCTAAAGAGTTTACAGTATAAAGCGACTCTAATTGACAATCAATTTTCTTTTATAGCTTCTACAGTTTATTGGACGAATGGGAAGCTATTTCGAATGAATACTCCACACGTTCAATGGAGAAAAGAAAATGAATTGTGTTATATTCAATTACTATCTGAAAAAAAGATTGCGCCTATTCAGGATGCTTCATTTGTAGGCTGTTTTGTTAATATTAAATATGTGCATAAAGTAGGCCTTCCTATATCGGAATTTTTTATTTATGGAGATGATATTGAATATACAAGTAGACTGTCAAAAGAAGAGAAGGCCTATCTAGACCTTGATAGTATCATTATTCATAAGGCACCATCAAATACTGGGGCTGATATTGTCTCAGCCCCAAAAGACAGACTTGAAAGATTCTACTACCAATCAAGAAATGGGATTTATATTGCGCGACAAGAGCGAAGAGTTATAAAACGAATTATTAGAGTACTTAGCAGAGTGATTAGGATTGTTATCAAATCACCTGATAGTAAGTTTGCAAGAATATGTACACTCCTTAACGGAACTTTAGCTGGATTTATTTTTAATCCAAGTATTCAATTTATCGAAGATTCTAAGGAGACTAACCGGTATGACTAATTATCTAAGGATTATATTATTATGATCAGAAACAATCAAATTAATTATACGATAAATAGACAAAATAGTTTTGAAATCATTTTTTCTTTCTATATAATTGTTTCAATACTATCAAATAGTTTTTTTGCTTTATATTTGCCGAATTACAGTGCTTTAGTTTTAATCAGTTTCTTTTTTTTATTTGTTCGTGAAATAGTGATAAACAGATTTAGGATAAAGACTTTATTTCAAACTGGTCTTGTTTTATGTTTCATCGTGCTGATTTGGACTAGCAATAATTTACAATTGACGAACCCCTTGATTTCATTAGTCATTTTTTCTTTATGCGCTAGAGACTTAGACTATGATAAAATCTTAGAGATATCCTTTAAGCTAATATTGATAATGCTTTTAATAATAATATTTTCAAGTCAATTGGGTATTATTACTGATTATGTTTTAAATCAAGCTGGACGTGTCAGACATTTTTTGGGATTTCTATATGCTCTGTATCCGGGAACACTTATTTTCGAACTAATGTTAATTGCAATTTATTTGCATAAATCTTTTAAGATAAAGCTATTTCTAGTGATGTTGGATTTTGTGGTTTTCAGTTTTACAGATTCTAGATTATCATTTGGATTAACGTTAATTTCATTGTTGCTGTGTAGCGGACCTATAGTGAAAATCGTAAAAAAAGTAACGGAAAATAATATTATCAGAATTTTATTTTCCAGCATTTATATGTGGTTTGCGTTTCTCAGCATATATATTAGTTTGATCTATACAGAATCAATAAAATGGCTTTACGAACTAAATAGGGTTTTGAGTTTTAGACTAAGATTGTCTCAAGAAGCTATAGCTACCTATGGTATAACCTTAACAGGCAAGCAAGTTAGTTTTACAGGCGAAGCGGTAAATGCATATGGCATTAATGTAAACGCTGGTACAGAATATTTTACAGTAGATAATGGTTATCTTGATATCTTAATAAAGTATGGAGTTATTGCAGAAGTTATATATATAATATTAGTCAGTTATTTGCTGTATAAGTTATTAAAAACAGGAAATTATAGACTCTATTTAATTATATGCATAATTGGTCTTCATCTTTTAATCGATTTCTCTATGCTTAATTTGATTTATAATGTATTTATATTAGTTTTGTTTTATAGAAATGATTCTCTTATTAAGATAAAAGGCAATTTGAGCGAAAAAGTAAGACATAAATTCAAAATAGTATTATCAAAGTAAATTTAAAAGAAGGAGTGTATCATGGAAACAATACATAGATTTTTGTTAAATGCTAGGACTCGATATTATAATTTCAATAATCTAAATTCGAAATATAAATTTGATAATCGATTACAGGGAAAGGAAAAATATCTAATTGTTTTAGCAGGATATAAGCAGTATTTATATTCATACGTGTTTTCACGTCTTGAAAAGTATTTACCAAATGATATTGATGTATGCATTGTATCATCTGGATTATATGATGAAAAACTTAGTAGCATAGCAAAGAATAATCAATGGTCATATCTTTCCGTTGAAAAAAACAAAGTAGCTATAGCTCAAAATATTGCTATTAGTTTAAATGAGAATGCAAAATACATCTATAAAATGGATGAAGATATTTTTGTCACTCAAAATTCTTTTGAAAAATTATATGATACATACATAGATGTTAAAAACAATGGTAAAACAGATATAGGCTTTGTGGCACCGATAATTCCCTTGAATGGATTCGGTTTCATGAAAATATTAGAATATTACAATTTAGAAAAACAATATTCTGAAAAGTTTGGAAGACCTATCTATTCAAGTCGAAATGAAATGCCTATTATTTCCAATCCTGAAACAGCAAAATTTTTTTGGGGTGAAGGTGGATATGTTCCTAACTTGGATCAAATGAATGCGGATTTTTCGCTTCTTCCGTATAATTATTCGGTATGTTCAATAAGATTTAGTATTGGTTTTATTATGTTTGATAGAGCATTGTGGGATGCAATGGACATGTTTCGCCAAACTCTGGGTTCAGGAATAGGTAATGATGAAACACAGATTTGTGGGTTTTGTATAAATTCATCTAAGCCTATTATTGTCTCAGGGAACTGTGTAGTGGGTCATTTTTCATTTGGTCCACAAACAAAATCAATGGTAGATTATTTAGATTCTTCATCGATGGATTATTATAAACAGCTTAGAGATTGATATCTTATATGCTTAATAAATGAAAGGCTAAATGACTTGTTACATGAGTTCCATGTTTTATATTTATGAATATAGAATAGAAAGCGGAGTAGTGAAATGGTAAATGGAGATTAAATCGGTTAAACACAATTTTATAATGAATTTTATTCTAACTGCTACTCAGTTTATTTTTCCTCTTATAACATTCCCGTACGTTTCACGTATTTTGGGAGCTGCCGCTATGGGTAAAGTGTCCTTTGCTTCATCGGTAGCAAATTATTTTATGATGGTGGCCTCGTTAGGTATTCCAACATATGGAATACGAGCTTGCGCTCAAGTTCGAGATGATAAGTTTAGGTTATCGAAGACAGTTAAAGAAATTTTTATTATAAATTCTTGCACTACATTTATTGTTGTGAGTACATATATTATAAGCATATATACAGTCCCACAATTTGCACATGAAAAGACTCTTTTTGTCATTAATGGCTTTAATATTTTACTTAATATATTTGGAATGAATTGGGTATTTCAGGCACTTGAGCAATATGATTATATTACAATTCGCTCTATCCTATTTAAGGTTATTTCGGTAATTCTTATGTTTACATTAGTGCATCAAGAGCAGGATTATGTAATATATGGTGCTATTACAGTGCTTGCGGCTGTTGGATCGTATGTTTTAAACTTTATAAAAATACAAAAATTTGTTGATTTTAAGACAAGTGGACCTTATTCTTTTAGGAAACATTTTAAACCTATATTCATACTATTTGCTCAAAGCTTAGCAGTTTCTATTTATACAAATTTAGATACAGTAATGCTAGGATTTTTAAGAACAGATACAGACGTAGGATTTTACAATGCCGCAATTAAAATTAAGACAATTTTGCTGAGCTTGGTTACATCGTTAGGAAACGTACTATTGCCACGTATGTCATATTATGTTAATCATAAAATGAATAAGCAGTTTTTATCCACAATGTTAAAAGCATTAAACTTTACTACACTAATGTCTATTCCTTTAGCAACGTATTTTATCCTTTTTGGAAGAGAATCTATGTTACTTTTGGCTGGAGAAGGATATTCTGGTGCTTTTCTAGCAATGCAAATTATTACTATAGCAGTAATTCCGAACGGACTAACGGGAGTGTTAGGTGTTCAAGTTTTGACAGCAGTTGAACGAGAAAAATATGTTTTATATTCGGTTACTATTGGAGCTGCAATTGATTTTGGATTAAATTTGCTTATGATTCCGAGTTATGGAGCTGCAGGAGCTGCTTTAGCGACTACTATAGCTGAATTTATTGTCTTATTGATTCAAATTATATGTACTAAAGATTTTTTGTTAGTAATAAAAAATAAATTTAGAATCGCGTGGTATATTCTTTTGTCCATAGTTGCAGCTTTTGCGTCTTTTTGGGTGAAAATAATAAATATTAATTTAGTATTTGTTAAGTTGTTTATATCTGCTATTATCTTTTTTGGAATTTATGGTGTCGGATTATTGATAATAAAAGAAGAGGTAGCTTTACAATTACGTGATACAATATTATTTAAGTTAAAAATTAAAAAGTAGGTGATTGATATGTATGATTATTTGATAGTTGGTTCAGGACTATATGGTTCTGTTATTGCTCATGAAGCAAAAGCACAAGGAAAGAGTGTTTTAGTTATTGATAAGAGACCTAATGTTGGAGGAAACATTTATACTGAAAATATAGAAGGAATCAATGTTCACGAGTATGGAGCTCATATTTTTCACACAA
>CABVDD010000050.1 GCA_902497095.1 uncultured Faecalicoccus sp. | reverse complement strand
AATCACCTAATGTGATTCCTTTCACATTAGGTGACATTTTCGCTTAACGTTAACACTGTTTTTTTTAAAAGCTTCTATCAATTATGTATAAGATATAGAATAAGCATTTGAAAAATGCAGTGATTTTCTCTATAATGTGCCTATGGAAAAAGTACTAGTAGGATTAAGCGGCGGCGTGGATTCCGCCATTGCAGCTTACATTTTAAAAGAAAAAGGTTATGATGTTACATGTTGTTTTATGCGCAACTGGGATTCTTTTGCCAATAACGATATCGAAGGTAACCCTACGATACAAAACGATATTTGTCCTCAGGAACAAGACTACATGGATGCCAAAGCCGTCGCTGAACATTTAGACCTTCCGTTATTACGAGTCGATTTTATTAAAGAGTATTGGGATTCTGTTTTTCAAACATTTTTAAATGAATATGAAAAAGGTCGTACACCAAATCCAGATATCCTTTGTAATAAATATATTAAATTTGATGCTTTTTTTGACTATGCCATGAAAAATGGATTTGATAAAGTCGCAACTGGGCATTACTGTTCTAATGAAACCAAAGATGGTTTTACTTATCTGACACGTGCTGCTGATCAAAATAAAGATCAGACATATTTTCTTTGTCAAGTCCCAGAAAAAGCATTGGCAAAAACATTGTTTCCTATCGGTAATTTAATTAAGCCGGAAGTTCGAAAATTAGCCGATACATTACAATTAGAAAGCGTAGCTACAAAAAAAGACAGTACGGGCATCTGTTTTATCGGTGAAAGAAACTTTCGTCAATTTTTATCCAATTATCTTCCAAATAAAGAAGGAGATATTGTTGATATTGATACCGGTAAAAAGATTGCGAAACACTGTGGAGTTTTATATTACACAATTGGACAGCGTAAGGGACTACATATCGACCATGAAAAAGGACCATGGTTTGTTTGTGGTAAAGATGTGCATCAAAACATTCTTTTTGTATGTCATACAAATCATAAAGAATGGCTATATTCAGACTCCTGCATTGTCAAAGGCATCAACTGGCTGGTACCCGATTTAAAAGAGGTACCATCAAAATTAACTTGTAAGTTTAGATATCGTCAAGCCGATCAGGATATAGAAATTGTTTCTTTTGATCGTGAAAGTGCTCTAATTCGATATCCACAAAAAATTGCTTCTGTGACAGTTGGACAAGAAGCCGTATTCTATCATGGAAATATCTGTTTAGGTGGCGGTGTTATTGAACAAGTTTTTTCAGGTCAAGAAGATCTAAACGAAAAAATCATTCAAACATATAAGGAGAAGATCAGTGGATAAGCAAACTATAAAAGCCAGCTTGGATTTTATCATATTTGAAAATGAAGAAACCCACTATGTTGTGGGTTCTTTTTCTGAGACCGAGACATATCATACATTTACTGGCGCTGGTCGTCTGCAGGATCCAATAGAAGATCAAGAATATGAACTTATCGGCCGTTATGTTACACATCCTAAATATGGCACTCAGTTTCAAATAGTAAGCGCACAAAAAATACTTCCCAAAAAAGAAAGATCTATCCTGCATTTTTTGACGAGCGATGCTTTCCCGGGTATTGGTAAAAAAACAGCACAATTGATCTATGATACATTAGGTGAAGAATGTCTTTCTATGATTTCTGAAGATGCAAAGCAACTTGATTTGATTCCTGGTTTAAATGATAAAAAAAAGGAAATCATAATACAAGGTTTACAATCTTTTGATGGATTTAACGAAACATATGTACGCTTAATGGAATTTGGTTTAGATCAAAGAAAAATTGAATTATTAGAAAATACATATGACAATGTATTAGAAGTGATTGAAAAAGATTGTTTTCGTCCCTACTATGAAATCTATGGTTTTGGATATAGATCGGCTTTAAAATTAGCTGACGGATTAGAGATTGACCGTAAAGACAGTCGCAGAATGGATGCATATGTATATGAACTATGCAGAACGTTAAGCATGTCTAGTGGAAATACATATATTTTTAAAACATCTCTATTAGAGCGTTTACCCAATTGTTCTATAGAATTATTAGACGAAATATTAGAACGTCTAAGTTTTCATAAAAGTCTACATGTGGAAGAAAATAAGGTCTATCCGTTTAGTTTATATGATGAAGAAATTGAAATCGCAAAAATTTTATCTCATCATCAATTTAAAGTCGATATACTTTCAAAAAAAGAATTAGATAAAAAAATAGAAGAAGTTGAGTTTGCCAATAACCTTCAATATGATAGCGTTCAAAAAAAAGCCATTGAAACTTTTTTTAATCATAGTGTCTGCATCATCAATGGAGGACCTGGTACAGGAAAAACAACTACAGTAAAAGGTATTCTTGCACTCTATAATTCCTTTTATCCCGATTCAAAAGTGCAACTTTGTGCACCTACCGGGCGCGCCAGCAAACGATTAAGCCAATTGGCATACGCAGATAGCAAGACCATTCATTCGTTGTTAAAATGGAATAAAGATGATAATACCTTTGGTAAAGATGAAAATGACCCTTTAGAATTGGACGTATTGATCATCGATGAATTCAGTATGGTTGATACACATCTTTTCTGCAGCTTATTAAAAGCCCTGCCCGATCATGCACGTATTTTAATGATAGGAGACGAAGATCAGTTAGAAAGCGTAGGTCCAGGAAAAGTATTTGAAGACATTATTAAAAGTCAAGTCTTTCCTGTTATCCACCTTGAGAAAATATTTCGTCAAAAAAACGGTTCTGGAATTGTCACTCTGGCAAAAGAAATCCGTGAGGATAAATCATGTAGTTATGATGATGGAGTTCAATTTATTGAACAGAATTCATCAATGATCGTCCCTACAATTCAACAACTTACAAAAGATTTAGATATAAATGATTTTCAAATATTATCTCCTATGTATAAAGGAGCCGCCGGTATCGATGCCATCAATATGGCAATGCAAGAGCAATTTAATCCTTCTTCTTTGGATAAAAAAGAACTTAAAGTTGGTACCACTATATTTCGTGAAAATGACAAGGTTATGTTATTAAAAAATCTTCCTGATGAAGATGTGTATAATGGAGATATCGGATATATTGTTGAAATTGAAAATACATCAAAATCCAACCAAAGGATCAGCGTGGATTTTGGTCATAGAATCGTTGATTTTACTTTTGATTTTCTATATTATCTCAAACATGCATATTGTATAAGTGTTCATAAAGCACAAGGTAGCGAGTATGATGTTGTTTGTTGTATCGTAGATCAAAACTCTATGCATATGTTAGAAAAGCGTTTATTATACACAGCTATATCACGTGCTAAAAAACAATTATTTATTCTTGGGCAAAAATATGTATTTGAAAAACAAGTTCGTCTAAAGAATCGCAGAATTCGCCAGACAACCTTAAGAAAAAGAATACAGGACTATTCTCGATAAAAAACAGGTCCATAAAGCAAACCTAATATATCTGCTTTATCAGGACCTGTTTTTTCGATGTAAAATATTATGCAACCCTCTTTTTAATACTGTAAAAAAGCCAAGAGACTGAACCATTTTATCAGCTGGCATATGATTACGTACCGCTCTTAAAAGTTCTTTATTTCGTTTACCTGCTGAAAAAGAAAAACTACCATCATTTTTTGTGAATATCGCAAAACGATTGAT
Organism: uncultured Faecalicoccus sp.; assembly: GCA_902497095.1. Classification (GTDB taxonomy): domain Bacteria; phylum Bacillota_I; class Bacilli_A; order Erysipelotrichales; family Erysipelotrichaceae; genus Faecalicoccus. Next base: position 9,040 of record CABVDD010000050.1, on the reverse strand, counting down.
GTATCGTTTAAAATACACGGAGGCTGCCAGATAATCGATTTCTTCCCAGGGAATCTGAATGTAATCCTCTACCTTACGATCGTTATAATATTCAAAAGCTTTATCACCGACCATGATCTTTCCGGTACTTGTCAACCCCATAAAACAGCTTCCCTTTACTGTCAACTCAGCTTTTGTATTCATTGATTGAACCATTAAATCACCTCAAAAAAGAAGAAGTCCGGCATAGACCGGACTTTGTTTTAAAATCTTACATGAATCCGCAAAGAACACCAATAATACCAACAATGAAAAGACCGATGATGATAACGATTGGTGAAATGTTCTTTTTCAAAAGCCAGCAGATAAACAATGTTAATAATACAGCCAACAAACCAGGAGTCAAAGAGTTTAAGTTATCCTGTAATGTTGTAGATGAAGTATCATATAAGAATTTACCACTATCATATTCACGTAAAATAGTCTGTAAAGATTCTCCTGTACCATCAAATTGAGAGAAATCAATGATGTTTACTTCATCATTTGCAACTGTAGATACAACAGGTGTCAAAGTAATGCTTACCCAACGTTGTACCAATCCACCAATAACAAACATACCAAGAATACTGGCACCCTGTGTGATTTTTCCTAACAATCCACCAGATAAGTCTTTAGTGATAGAAGTTCCCACTTTATAACCAAATTCCTGTGTATACCACATGAAGGCGAAACGAATAACATTCCACAATACAAAGAATAAAATTGGTCCTAAGATGTTACCGCTTAACGCAAAAGAAGCACCTAATGCACCTAAGATTGGTCGCATTGTAAACCAGAAAGCTGGGTCACCAACACCGGCCAATGGTCCCATCATACCAACTTTAACACCTTGAATCGCAACATCATCAATTGGTGCACCATTAGCACGTTCTTCTTCCATAGCCAAAGTAACACCCATGACTGGAGAAGATACATAAGGATGTGTGTTATAGAATTCCATATGACGCTTTAAAGCGGCAATTTGATCTTCCTTGTTTGTATAAAGTTTTTTAATGGCTGGAATAATGGAATAGCACCAACCACCATTTTGCATACGTTCATAGTTCCAGGATCCCTGAAGAAACTGATGACGCCAGCAAACTTTCATACGATCTTTTTTAGATAAAACAATTTTTTCTGCCATACTTATCTCCTTTCGATCCTAGTAATCATTCAGAATATCCCCTAAAGGATCTCCTGTATTGGAGGCATTTCCACCAGAACCTCCACTTTCCTTCAAAGTTAAGTAAATCAATGCTAAGGTGACACCAATCACACCTAGACCGATCAATGTAATCTCTTGAATACATGCCAAAGTGAAACCTAACGCAAAGAAAGGCCAAGTTTCTTTTGTTGCCATCATATTAATAACCATGGCATATCCAACAGCGGCAACCATTCCACCACCAACAGTCATACCATTATTTAACCAAGATGGCATAGCTTGTAAAGCACTTGTTACGATATCAGATGGAACAAAGCACAAAATAGCTGCTGGAATCGCAATACGAAGACCTTGCATTAAAATAGCAATATATTGCCAAATTTCAATTGTTTTAAAGCTTCCTTTTTCAGCAGCACCGTCCATGATATGTACAATAGGAATTGCCAGCGTACGACAAATCATAGTTAAGAACAATCCGGCTACAGACAATGGAACGGCTACTGCAATTGATGTAGAAATAACACTATTGACATCCGTTGTACCATCTAAACCTAATACCATAATAATCGCTGAAGCAACTGAAGCCAGAGCAGCATCTGGCGCAACAGCAGCACCAACGTTAGCCCATCCTAAAGCCATGAGCTGAAGATTTCCCGCAAGCATGACTCCTTCTGTCAGATGACCTGTTACAAGTCCGATCAATGTACATGCAACCAAAGGCTGATGGAATTGAAATTCATCTAAAACTCCTTCCATTCCAGCTAATAAGGCTACAATGACAATTAAAATCACTGTAATAATATTCATATTAACCTCCAAAAAATCTTATCCAAGTTCAGCTTCTGCTTTTTTCAAGATTGAATCCATATTTTCAGGACTGTCAGCCGGTACTTTTCGTACATCGAATTTTACACCTAGCTTCTCAATCTCACGCATAGTTTTTATATCATCTTTATCAAAAGCCAAAGCTTTAGTAACCGCAACTTTACCCTGAGAATGTGCCATGGATCCTACATTCAAAGTCTTAATGTCAACGCCACCTTTAATTGCTCTTAAAGCATCCTGTGGTGTTTCAAACAACAATAAAGCTTTAGTAGCACCAAAACGAGGATCTTTTGCGACCGCAATCATCTTATCAATTGGAACAACATGGGCTTTAACTCCTGGAGGAGCAGCCTGTATAATCATGTTTTTACGTAAATCATCATGAGCTACGTTATCTGAAACAACGATGATACGATCTGGATTAGTGGATTTTGTCCACGTTGTAGCCACTTGTCCATGTAATAATCGAGTATCAATTCGAGCTAAGACATATTTGATATGTCCATCACCAAGCACTGTTCCCTCTGGGATAGCTTGTTGCATGACCGGAGCTTGCTGTTCTTTAACTTCTTCTACCGGTTCAAGATCTTCCGGCTGAATGCGCACACCTTCTTTAGCCGTTTGAGCGACATGCATGGCAATTTCATGAGCTGTGTCCATACTCATTCTTGATGCATAAGTCTCAATCAACATAGGCAAATTCAACCCCGTTACAATTGCCCAATTGTCGTGGCCATCCTTTAGCGCACTGGCCTGATTGAATGGTGTTCCGCCCCAAAGATCCACTAAGAACAAAATTTCATCCTGCTGATCAAATGAAGCAATCGCATCTTCCATTTTTTTGCGAATATCCTGAGGTCCCTCACTAGGTTTTAAAATGCAAGGTTTTACGTTTGCCTGGTCTCCAAAGATCATAGATCCCGATTGGAAAATTCCTTCGGCAAATTCCCCATGACTCGCTAGGATAATTCCTACCATATTTACCTCCTGTCTATTCACTTAATGATAAGTGATCATGTTATCTGCATAAAAATAAATTTGATTCTTAAAATTATAGGGCATACTATTTTTATACAGTAATACATACATTTATATTTTAAGTTTACTTTACATAATTCGCAATAGTTTTTTCACAAATTTTCCCACATTTTAATGTGAAAAGTCTTTATATCACATATTATTTGTATAAAAGAAAAACGAAGAGAAATCTCTTCGTCATCTATTTTGATTAACTGATTTCATGATTTGACGAATCTGTGCTTCACTAGGTTTTCGCCCCATCTGTAAAAACATTGCACGAATCATCTTCTCATTGATCGGTGGATTTTCCTTTAATTCTTTTTCAAATTTTTTCTTTGTGAAATAAAAACCTAAAATCCCGCCAATAACAATTCCAACTAAGGTGTAAAGTATTGTACTTAACCACTCCATATATAATCCATCCTCACTATTTTACATACTTTATATTACTATTTTTTTACTCTTTTGACAACCGTTTGAAAATTCTATTTTTATCAAACGATTCCCCTTCTACTAAAATCACTGATAAAAAAATGAGAAGTCCTCCCACAATCATAATTGCGGTTTTTTCTTCATGCAGCAACAAAAAGCCAAATATGTTCGCAAATAAAGATTCTGTACAAAGCAGAACACTGGCACTGGAAGAATCTATGTATTTTTGAGCTAAGGTCTGTAATTGAAAAGCCAGCCATGTGGCAATCAAAATCATATACAGACAACTAAATACTGCCATCGGCGAAATAGAAGAAGGCATAGATTCAAAAAACAAAGCACCCGGAACAGAAACGATAGCCGCTACAGACATTTGTACTGCATTTATAAGGCGTACATCTTGTGCTTTTGTCGAATACTCCAAGGAAATGAAATGGCATGCAAAGAAAAATGCACAAATCAAAGATAAAGTATCTCCAAAAGAAAACTGAAATTCTCCTTTTGATAAAGAAAGACAACCGATACCTACAAGACATATCATACTGGCAATAATTTGCATCAATTTAGGTTTTTTCTTAAAAATGACCCATGCGATGTATGGTACCATAACCACATTTACCGCTGTTAAAAAAGCATTTTGTCCTGTATTGGTCAAATCCAATCCAAATGTCTGAAAAGCAAAAGCTAAATATAAGAAAATACCTGAAACAGCACCTTTAAAAATACCTGTTTTGGTAATGGAAACTTTTTGTATGACAACAATGATCCAACAAACAAGACTAGCACCTAAAAAACGAATCAACAAAACAGTAAAAGGATCAAAAGTTGCCAGAGCAGCATCTGTCGCAATAAATCCGCCACCCCATATCGCCGCAACCAAAATACAGAGTGCACTTGCATTTTTTCTAGACATCTCTATACCTCAAAAAGTGAAAGCTGTTCACTTTCCTCTTCCTGCCAGCTTCCATCCAGAATAGGATCAAGATGCTCAGGTATGCTAAAAGTTTCTAATTTACCAAATGGGCTAGAGAATGTTGATTCTACTGACATCAAAGAAATAGAAGCTGGTACAAAACGAAGTATTTCATCGCTTTCTAAAACTATCTCATTTTGTAGATTACGTATTTCTTTCATCTTATAAATCTGACTTGGATTTGATTTGATCAGCTTACAAATACGATTGCCTTTAGCCGGTCGATTAAATTGTGCGATGGAATCCATTTTAACACGTTTCATTTGGCCTTCTTTTGTCATAAATAAGATCTGTCCTTGTAAATCTGAACAAACTAACATGTCCTGCACACGATCATCTTTTGTCAGGTTCATCGATTTAACACCTTTTGATTTAGCCGAAACTTGTGGAACCTGCATTACTGGATACGTCAAGGCAAAACCATTTTGTGTGACCAATATGATTTGATCTTCACTAGCCATCGATGGTTTAGTGGAAATCATTTCATCAGCAGATCCAACTTTCATGCATACCATCGTTTTATTGGAACGTGAAACTTGTAAATCTTTTAAAGATGTTCGTTTGATCATGCCTAATGCGGATGCAAAGACCAATTCGACATGTTTATCAAAACTATCCAATAAATAAGCATCAATGATTTTCTCCGAGGAATCCACTTTTAAATAACTGCTGATATGTTTTCCTAGATCTTTCCATTTTGCTTCCTCTATTGAATATACCGGCAAATACCCATAAGTACCTCTATTGGTAAAAAAGAGCAATGTCTGTAAAGTACTAGCTTGTCCGCCACCAACGATAAAATCACCATCTTTATGTCCGCTTATACTGTCTTGTGAAGCATTATAAGAACGCAAACTTACACGTTTAACATAACCATCTTTAGTAATCGTTACCATGACTTGTTCATCAGCTATCATAGCTTTTTCATCGATCACAATTTCTTGAATATCATTTTGAATTTCGCTACGTCTTGGCGTCTTAAAAGTTTCATTTACCTCTTTTAATTCTTTGATCAATAGGGCATGTAACTTTTTCTTGTTTATAACTATACCTTCTAAAATTTGCATATCTTTAGAAAGCGTATCGTATTCATCCTGCAATTCTTTGATATCTGTATGTGTCAAACGATATAATCGCATAATGACGATAGCTTCCGCTTGTTCTTTGGAAAAGGCAAAGCGAGAAATCAAATTGTTTTTGGCATCTGTTTTATCACTTGAAGAACGAATAATAGAAATGATTTCATCCATGACGCTTACAGCTTTGATCAATCCTTCTAAAATATGCGCTCTTTCTTTTTTTGCCTTTAAATCATAATGACTACGTCGTAAAACAACATTTTCACGATGTTGAATAAACGCATCCAATGCCATCGGCAAAGACATGAGCACTGGTGCTTTATTAACTATCGCAATAACATTATAGTTATATGAAATCTGTAAATCTGTATTTTTATATAAGTAATTTAAAATCGTTTCATCTGCACAATCCTTTTTTAAATCAATGATAATACGTAAACCATTTCTATCACTTTCATCACGTACATCTAAGATCCCGTCAATTTTTTTATTGATGCGAATGTCATCGATCTTCTTTACAAGCTGGCTTTTGATTACTTCATAAGGGATTTCAGTTACCACAAGTTGTTTAATCGTACGCGTTTGTTCTACATGGACCCTAGAACGTATCAAGACTTTACCTTTACCTTTTGAAAAAGCTTCTTTGATACCTTCAATTCCCATAACAATGCCACCTGTTGGAAAATCTGGACCTTTAACGATCTGCATTAATTCTGATAAATCACATTGCGGATGTTGAATTCGATAGATAGCTGCATCTACAACTTCATTTAAATTATGAGGCGGGATATTGGTCGCATAACCTGCAGCAATTCCAGTAATGCCATTTACCAATAAATTAGGATAACGAGCAGGCAGGACCGTAGGTTCCATCTTTTCATCAGAGAAATTAGGTGCCCATTCTACTGTATCCTTTTCAATATCCTGCAATAAATAATCAGAAATTTTTGAAAGTCTTGCTTCCGTATATCGCATTGCAGCGGCTGGATCATCATCTATCGATCCATTGTTTCCCTGCATATCAATCAAAGGATCTGCAATTTTCCAGGATTGAGATAAACGTACCATCGCATCATAAACCGAACTATCCCCATGAGGATGATAATTACCAATAACATTACCAACTGTTTTAGCACTTTTACGATACGGCTTATTATATGTATTTCCATCTTCATACATGGCATATAAGATACGTCTTTGAACCGGTTTTAAACCATCTCTTGCATCCGGTAAAGCACGCTCTTGAATGATATATTTAGAATAGCGCGCAAAGCGATCCGCCATGATGTCTTCCAGTGAGTTTTTTAAAATATGATGTTTTTGTTCTGTGTTTGACTTACTCATGACGCACCTCCTTTGCATAATCATCTTCTAAAGTGAATACAACATTATCTTCGATCCAATTTCGGCGAAGTTCTGCTTTATCTCCCATCAGTTCATGAACTCGACGCTCTGCCATGACAGCGTTTTCTATTGTCACACAAATCAATGTACGTGTCTCTGGATTCATTGTAGTGTCCCATAACTGCGTTGCGTTCATTTCACCAAGACCTTTGTATCGTGTAATAGTATATCCGTTTTTTAATTCTTTTTTCTTTTCATCCAATTCTTCATCTGTGTACAAGTAATATTCCTGTTTTCCCTTTGCGATGCGATATAAAGGCGGCAAAGCAATATAAAGCATTTCCTTATCAATCAAATCACGCATATAACGATAAAAGAAAGTCAACAAAAGATTTTGAATATGAGCACCATCATCATCGGCATCGGTCATGATAATAACTTTATAGTAATTAGAATCTTCTGCTGTAAAGTCTTTGCCAACACCAGCACCTAAAGCATGGATGATAGTATTCAACTCTTCATTTTTTTCAATGTTTTCCAAAGATGCTTTTTCTGTATTTAAGACTTTTCCTCGAAGTGGCAAAATAGCCTGATATTTAGAATCCCTTCCCTGTTTAGCACTACCGCCGGCAGAATCACCTTCGACAAGATACAGTTCCTTCTTTCTTGCATCTTTGCTTTGTGCATTGGCTAGTTTTCCAGATAAAACTCTTTCAGCCTTTTGTTTTCCTTTTCCCTTACGTGCATCTTCTCTAGCTTTACGAGCTGCATTTCTCGCATTGGCAGCTTTTACTATTTTTCTGACTAAAGCTTGTGCTATCTCTTTATTTTCCTCTAAAAAATAACGTAAATTTTCACTGACGATCGCATCTGTTGCGGATTTAGCTTCCGGTGTTCCCAGCTTTTCCTTTGTCTGTCCTTCAAATTGAAGAAGATTTTCCGGAATCGTTAAATTAATGACCAACGTTAATCCTTCTCGAACATCACTGCCATCAAAGCCTTTGTCTTTATCTTTTAAGAAACCATTTTTTCGTGCATATTCATTGAACACTTTTGTAAAAGCCTGTTTGGCACCAGTTTCATGACTTCCCCCATCACGAGTACGAACCATATTTGTAAAACTAAATACATTTTCTTGATAATCATCCGTATATTGAAAACATCCGCGCACCTGAATGCCATTATTATTTCCTTCAAAGCTGACAGGATCATGCATAGGTGTATGATCTTTATCAATTTCTTCAATAAAAGCCTGTAAACCATTCTCATATTGATAGACCATTTCTCGTTTCTCTTTTCGAAGGTCTATTACATGCATCTCAAGTCCTTCTAGAAGGAAAGCATCTTCTTGTGCTCGTTCACAAATTTTTGAAAAAGAAAATCGATTTTGTTTAAAAATATTAGGATCTGGTAAAAACTGAACCGTACTGCCTGTACGATTTGTTTTACCAATTTTTTCAAGTTTTCCAACTTTCTTTCCACCATCTTCAAAAAGCATGGACCATACATTTTTTCCATCATGTACTGTGACTTTACACCAGGAACAAAGTGCATTTACTACACTGGCTCCTACCCCGTGTAAACCACCAGCGCTTTGATAACCTCCACTACTGGTAAATTTACCGCCGGCATGAAGTACCGTAAAAATAACTTCCAATGTGCTTACGCCGGATTTATGCTTACCTACTGGCATTCCACGTCCATGATCTTCTACCGTAACGCTGCCATCAGCATTCAATGTGATTTGAATTTTATTCCCATAACCATTTAAAGCTTCATCGATCGCATTATCTACGATTTCCCACACAAGATGGTGAAGACCTCTGGAATCCGTAGAACCAATGTACATACCTGGACGTTTACGAACTGCTTCTAACCCTTCCAGAATTACAATACTATTCTCATCATATGTCTTATTTGGCATTTGATCATCCTTTCGCATAGTTACAATTATATCAAAGTTTTCTACATAAAGAATGGTAAATTCTAATTAAAAAGGAAAAAATCGCCTATTTTATAAACAAAATCAATAAATACAATGAAACTTCCAAAACCAATTAAGAATAAAAAAAAGGGGCTGTAACGAATAGATGATTTTTACAGATCATCTGAGCGTTTCAGCTCTTTTACTTTTTTCGGATCCTTGTTTTTCTCATATTCCTGTCAAACCATCAAAAAAACGCC
>CABVDD010000049.1 GCA_902497095.1 uncultured Faecalicoccus sp. | reverse complement strand
TTGCCAATGGTTATATGTATTGGTCTGTTGCTTTTTAAGAAGCTGCTTAATATTTAATTTGAATTAGTAAACTATTTTTGTTAGCTGTAGGGAGCGTTACGCTCCCATTTTTTTGTTTTTAGGTCTTGATATTTTTTTGGATTACGTAATAATTACGATGTAACAACCATGTGAAGAAGGGTGTCAACCTGCATGGAACGTGGGAATGAGCGTAATTCACTTGAATGATAGTTCTTGTGTGTTGCGTTGCATATTTAGTGATAGATATGCAAAAGAGAGAAACTCTCAATTCGTACTACGTGTGCATGATCTGAAATATGCAAAGGAACTGTCCTTGTCGTCCTCACAATAGAAAGTCACAGAAAATTGATACAATGTGACCTCTCCTAAATGTTATGCGTAGGGATATGTCGTAACCGCTTTAGGAAATATCCAACAAGAGGATTGCGTGTGATGTTCAGAAATGAACTATAAGACAAGTAACAGGTACAAGTAGCCCATAGCGCATTTAGAAAAACAACGATTAATTTCTATTTGGAAAGCTTAATGAAATTATACATTCTGAAAGACGGGTGAAAGTTAGGAGTATTATTCTCCTCGTTGGTTCAAAGGGTAAGAAGCTTACAAGTCGCTCTTATAAGCTCAGACTTATCTGCAACGTGTCTGAATATGCACGATCAGAAATCATGTATGAGGAAACTCAGTTATATTATTTATAGATGCTTGTTTTCATCTATCCCTCTTTTACGTAGCCGCTAAAAAGCGGTTTTTTTATTTTGTATAAGTGCTATAATCCTATTTGAAAGGTAGGATAAATAATGAAAAAGAAATACTTTGTAGATCGAATGACCTACACATTACACGATAGTCCAATCGAAGGACAAAGAGAATATTGGGAAGAAGATATTGATCCAATAGTTATGCAGACGGACGATTTAAAAGAAGCTATTAAAGCGTATGATCAAGAAATAGAAAACTACAAAAATAATATTGTAGAAGTTCTTCTTTGCATGAATTATGAAGGGAACATAATTCCTTTAGAAACTTATAGCAATTTAGATGAAAATATCATGATTAGAGTTTGAGAGCCGATTTAGCAACTGTTTTTATATACTGTTTATATACTGTTTTGGTACTCAAATGTACCCAAACTGCCCATATACACCCTTTATGTAAAGGATATACCCACCAAAATTTAAGCCCCCTACGCTCCACCATAATCAGATTATATAAGTGCTTTTAAGAGCACTTTTTTTATGTTTTAAAGATTGTAATAAGTTCTAAAACAGCAAATATATTATTTCTACAATATATATTTATTTCATTAGAAATTATGTTTGTATAAATATGATAGAACATTATAAAATAGTTATGATTAGATGTTGTTTAATTTTTTCTCAAGTGAAAGGATATATTATGAAACAGAATAATTTTACAAACTACTTTCTAATTATTATGTGTTTGCTTCTTTTTGTTTTGTGGTTAGCAAACATAGTTCCAGCTGCATATACAAGTTTAGGATGGATCCTAATCGGAATCAATAGTGTTATTTATGGATTGCGTGAAACCAAACAAAAAGATACAAAACTCTCTGTTTGGTTTATCGTGGCACTTCTTCAATTTTTTGTAGCTTATTTTGTATTTTTTAATATGAATCGATAAAAATTTTAATAGAAATTATATATTTTGCTTCACGGTTTCAAGAGAGGTCATAAATATTTATCATTAGACTTTAGTATGTTTTTTATGTATAATAGATATGGTTTTTCGTTAAAAAACTTAACTAAGATTAGGAGGTATGAGTATGGATCCAATTACAGCTCTTATCTCAGGGATCATAGGTCTGTGCGTTGGCGGCGGTGGAATGATCGTCTACAACAAAGCAGGGTTTAATAAAAATCAGCAAGAAGCAGAACGAATTTTAAAAGATGCTGAATCAGAAGCGCAAGCAAAACTGAAGCAAGCAGTCTTGGATGGTAAAACACAAGCTCACGATTTAAAGATCGAAGCAGAAAAAGACATCAAAGAGAGAAGACAAGAAGTTCAAAATTTGGAAAACAAGTTATTGCGTAGAGAAGATAACTTGAATTTTCGTGATGAAGCTTTGAATCAAAAAGAGCGTCAGATTACCGAAAAAATGCAGAAAGTGACTGATAAACTATCATCCTTAGAGAGTAAAGAGAAAAAGCTGCAGGAACAAATCGATAACCAAATTGTGGTATTAGAAGGTGTAGCAAAGATGTCACAACAAGATGCTCGTAAAGAGTTGTTCTCGGTTGTGGAAAAGAAGATGGAGCATGAAACAATTGCTTACATCAAAGATAAGGAAGAAGAAGCAAAGGCAACGGCTCAACAAAAAGCACAAAATATCATTGCCTTAGCTATTGAGCGTATGTCTCAGCAAGAAACACAAGAACGTACAGTTAGTGTTGTCAGTATACCTGGTGAAGAAATGAAAGGACGTATCATTGGTCGTGAAGGACGAAACATTCGTGCTTTTGAACAGGCAACGGGTGTGGAATTAAATATTGATGATACACCGGATTTGATTACAATTACTTGTTTTAATCCGGTTCGTCGTGAAGTAGCACGTTTGGCATTAGAACATTTGATTCGTGATGGACGTATTCAACCTGGTCGTATTGAAGAAGTGGTTAAAAAATATCAACAGGAAATCGATCAGGAGATCATGAATGCAGGAGAAGATGCTATTTTCAAATTGGGTATTGGTAAGATTGATCGTGAGATCGTCAAGTTGATCGGTACGATGAAATATCGTTATTCATATGGACAAAATGCATTGCAGCATTCCATTGAAGTTGCATACTTAGCAGGAGCCATGGCAGCTGAGTTAGGCTTAAACCAACAAATGGCAAAACGTGCTGGTTTGTTACACGATATTGGAAAAGCTTTAAATATTGAACAACAAGATGGATCACACGTTGAACTGGGTTATAAATTCTGTAAAAAACATGGAGAGAAGGAAATAGTGTTAAATGCGATTCTCTCACACCATGGAGATGTAGAACCTAAGTTCTTGACAAGTCATTTGGTTATTGCCGCTGATACAATCAGTGCGGCTCGCCCTGGTGCAAGAAAAGAAAGTGCACAGGCTTATATCGATCGTCTGGAAAATTTGGAAAAGATTGCTACTTCGTATGAAGGTGTTCAAAACGCCTATGCAATTCAAGCCGGACGAGAAATTCGTGTTATGGTAAATCCAGAATCAGTGGATGATTTGACTTGTGTTAAGTTGGCTCGTGAGATACGTGATCAGATCGAATCTGAATTGACATATCCGGGACAAATCAAGGTCAATGTTATTCGTGAGATTCGTGCTCAAGAATTGGCAAAATAAAACAAGAAATGACGGACGTTGCAGCGTCCGTCATAGCTTTAATTATCAGTAAGTGACTACTTACTACTTTGGCTTGAATCCCCTAAATTTAACGTCTATACTATACATGAAGTTAAATAAGGAGGAACATTAAAAATGGCTGTTACTATTGATAAAGACGCTTGCATCGGATGTGCTGCATGTGTTGGTGGATGTCCAGTTGGGGCACTTTCTATGGACGATGAAGGTAAATCTACTTGTGATGAAGCTACTTGCATCGACTGTGGTTCTTGTGTAGGAACTTGCCCAGTTGGAGCAATTTCTCAGTAATTATCTGTAGAGAAGACTAGCCAAGCCAAAGTGCTTGGCTTTTTTAATGGAGGAAAATACATGAAAATAAGACCAGAGTGGACGCTTCCAAATTTGGAAGCAGCTCGTAAACGAACACAAATGCCAACCCCTCGTATCGATTCTTTTATCATACCTGAGGAAGCAAAATGGATTGGAAGAAATAAGAAATATTATATTTCAACATATGGTTGTCAGGCCAATGAAAGAGATAGTGAAACTTTAGCGGGTATCTTGGATGCTTTAGGATTTGAACGTTCTATGGAACCAGATCATGTCGATGTTATTTTGATCAATACTTGTGCAATTCGTCAAAATGCTACGGACAAAGTATTAGGTGAAATTGGTAATTTTAAACGTTTTTATTATGAGAATAAGGATCTTGTCATTGGGGTTTGTGGATGTATGTCACAAGAAGAAGGTTTTGTCGAAAACTTGTTGTCTAAATATCCGCAGGTTCGTTTGATTTTTGGTACACATAATATTCAGAATTTACCAGAAATGTTATATAGTGTGATCCATGAAGGAAAACGTGTGGTTGAGATCTATTCCAAAGAAGGGGAAGTGTATGAGAACCTTCCTGTTCATCGATTTGGAAAGTTTAAAGCATGGGTCAATATCATGTATGGTTGTGATAAATTCTGTACTTATTGCATTGTCCCTTATACTCGTGGTAAACAGCGTTCACGTACTATGGAACAGATTTTAAAAGAAGTTAAAGAATTAAAAGAACAAGGGTATAAAGAAATTACGTTGCTGGGACAAAATGTTAATGCTTATGGAAAAGATATCGATCCTAATATTAATTTTGCAACGTTGTTGGAAGAATGTGCTAAGATTGGTATCCCACGCATTCGATTTACCACTAGTCATCCATGGGATTTTTCAGATGATATGATTGATGTAATTGCTAAATATGATAATGTAATGCCTTTTGTGCATTTGCCTTTACAGTCTGGCGATTCTGATATCTTACGTATGATGGGACGTCGTTACACAAAAGAATCATATATGGAATTGTTCTATAAAATTAAAGAGCGAATTCCAAATGTTTCGGTCAGTACAGACATCATTGTAGGTTTCCCAAATGAAACGGATGAACAGTTTGAAAATACGATCAAGGTCATGGAGGAATGTAAATTTGACAATGCCTTTACCTTTATATTTTCAGCTCGTCCTGGTACGCCGGCAGCACGTATGAAAGATTCAATTGATATGGAGACAAAGTCTAAACGGTTGGCTCGTTTAAATAAGGTATGGAACGCTTATGCTTTGGAAAAAAATAAAGCCTATGAAGGAAGAATTGTAGAAGTTTTGGTTGATGGTACAAGTAAAAAAGATGATCACGTTTATTCTGGCTATACAGATACAAATAAGCTAGTAAATTTTACAGGTAAAGATATTGAACCTGGTCAATTTGTTAAGGTACGTATCAAAACGGGAAAAACATTCTCTTTAGATGGAGAAGCAATATGATATAATAAGAAAAAAAGAAATGTTTTTAGAAATGAGGGCTTATGAAAAGTAAAAATAATAAGGAAATCAGCTCTATGAATGAAAGAATCCGTATCTTTTGTTTAGGAGGATTGGATGAAGATGGTAAAAATATGATGGTCGTTGAAGTCGATCAGGATATTTATATCATTGAAGCAGGAATTAAATTTCCAGAAGAAAAAGAATCGTTAGGTATTGAATTCATTGTACAAGATTTTACGTATCTGATAGAAAACCAAGATCGTATTGCGGGAATTTTTATTACTCATGGACATGACGATGTTATGGGGGCTTTACCTTTTTTGATGAAAAATATAAAAACTAATATTTATACATCACCATTAGCATCTAAAGTGCTTCATAAAGTATTTAAAAAAGAACGTATTACTGGAAGTAAAATTTATACGATCAAACGTCATGATCAACGTAAGATAGGATCACACAAAGTTGTCTTTTTCCCTGTAACTCATGCCTATCCAGGAACTTTTGGCTTGGCTATTTCAACAAGCCAGGGATACATTGTTTATTCAGGTGAGTTCATTGAAGACTATGATGATTTACACGATAGTTATCGTGGCGATTTTACAACATGCTCCAAGTTAGGAAATGAAGGTGTCCTTGTATTGTTGCAGGAAAGCAAGGGAGCAGAGCGTTCAGGCCATACAGCACCTAATCATAGAATTACTGAAAAATTCTCTCAGGTTTTGGAACAGACAGATCATAATCGAGTCTTTGTAAGTGTATATACGCAAAGTGTTTATCGTATTCAGGAAATTATTGAATGTTGTATTCAGTATAATCGTCCTATGATATTTTATTCAAAGGAACTAAGAGAATTAGTTGCGAATTTAGAAGATTTTAATGTCTCTATTCCAAAAAATCTGATATTAGATCCTTCTTTGATTAAAGAAGCTCCGGATAATGTAGTCTTAATTATTAGCGGACAAGGAAAGTCCTTGTTTAAAACAATGTCTAATATTGCCAATAATGAAGTGGACGATATCGTATTTACACAAAATGACGTTATTGTGATTGCTTCACCTGTTATTCCTGGTGTCGAAAAGGTTTTTAAATCTATGGAAAACGACATCTATAAGGAAGAGGGAACGATACTTGTGTTGGATCGAAATGTTTTAAGCATGCATCCTTCTAAAGAAGATTTAAAGATGATGATCTTCTTAATGAAATCGAAGTATTATATTCCGGTAAAGGGAGAATATCGTCATTTATATATGAATTCTGAGATCGCACTTGAAATGGGATATAAACCAAGTCAGATCATATTGTTGGATAATGGTCAAGTCGCAACTTTTGAAAATCAAAAATTACGCTCTTGTTCTATGGAACTTGAATTACATGATGTAATGATTGACGGTAAAGAAAACTGGGATATGGCTGGTGTGGTTTTAAAAGATCGTGAAATTCTTTCTACTGATGGTGTGATGATCCTTGCGATAGGATTGGATGCCAAAACAAAGAAGATCATTAATGGACCTGATATTCAGACTCGTGGTTTGATCTATGTCAAAGATGCAGAATATATCACAACGGATGTCGGTAGAATTTTAGAAGAAACGATCGAAGAAGCGGTTGCCAACAAAACTTATGATAATTTGACAACACGAAATGAGATTCGTGACAAGATCTCAAAATATTTGTATAAACAAACAGCTAAAAGACCGATGGTTTTACCTGTAATATTGGAAATCAACAGTCAGTAAAAAGGAGTTGATGAAATTGGCTAATGCCAGAACAAAAAAAACTTCAAATCGTAAAAAAAACACTACAAAACGAAAGACACAGGCGTCCAAGACACAATCGAACCTTGTTCGCGTGTGTCTTCTGCTTTGTGGTATAGCCATAAGTATCATTGCGTTATTTCAATTTGGCTTAGTTGGAATTTTTTTCTATCATTTAGCTAATATTTTGTTTGGTTCTTTAACCGTTTTGTTCTATTTGTTTTTTATAGCGATCTGTATCTTATCTTTTATTCATTTTGACTTTCATCGCATTCCTTATCGTTATTATATCGGAGTTTTGTTTTTATTAGGTGCGTGGCTTATGGTGGAAGGTCTGCATGAAATTACCAATCAACAAAGTTGGAGTGTTTTATCATCAATTGGAGCCAATATATTTAATATTCTTTCAGGATCTGCTTTGACAAAAAGTGGATTGATTGGGGCTTTATTAATTGGTGTTTTTCATACTTTATTTGATAGCACAGGCTGTATTGTTTTAATCGTACTTTTCATTATTTTAGCATTTAGTTTATTTGGATATGACTCCATTCGTGCTTTGATTGAAAACAAACAAGCCAAAGATAAAACAAAGACAAAAAAGGCAAAGTCATCGAAGAAGTCAAAGAATCAGCAGGATGAAGTTGTTTTAAATGACTCTTTGTTTCTTGATGCTGATCCTAAAGAAGAAAATTTATTTGTAGCCGATGATATGGATGAACCGGCAATTCATACAATTGAAGCAGATGTTGTGGAAAAGATTGAACCTGTTACAGAAGCTAAAGAAGTGATCGCAAAGCCTGCAGAATATATTGCGGATGAAGAACAAGCGTATGCACAGTATAAATTGCCTCGTATTTCAATTTTAAATGATCTTGAAAAGAAATCGAAGAACAATGTAAATGTACAATCGGCAAAGCAACAAGGACAAAAATTAATGGAAATCTTACATGAGTTTGGCGTAAAAGCAACATTAGTACAAATTCATATTGGGCCTAGTGTTACTAAGTTTGAAGTTCGACCAGAATTAGGTGTTCGTGTAAATCGTATCAGTAATTTACAGTATGATATCAAAATGGCTTTGGCCGCAAAAGATATTCGTATAGAGGCACCGATTCCTGGAAAAAGTGCCGTTGGTATTGAAATACCAAATGTTGAAAAAACAACGGTACAGATGAAAGAGCTGATAAAAAATATTCCGGATTCTTTAAAAGATAAAAAGCTTTTATTCTGTCTGGGAAAAGATTTGATGGGAAATTGTGTATATGGTGAATTGAATAAAATGCCGCATCTATTGATTGCGGGAGCTACAGGTTCTGGTAAATCTGTCTGTGTTAACTCTATAATATCTTCTATTTTATTAAGAACTAGACCGGATGAAGTAAAACTGGTTCTGATTGATCCTAAAAAGGTAGAATTTACACCTTATAATGATGTTCCGCATTTATTGGCGCCGGTAATTACAGATGGTGATCTAGCTAACAAAGCGCTTAAGGTTATAGTGCAGATCATGGAGCATCGATACGATTTGTTTGGGCGTTTGGGTGTAAGAAATATTCAATCTTATAATGAACATGTATTAAATCATCCTGATGATAGTCTAAAAAGACTACCAAGGATCGTTGTCATTATCGATGAATTGGCCGACTTGATGTTAGTTGCTGCTAAAGAAGTGGAATCAAGTATTCAACGTATCACACAGCTAGCCAGAGCTGCTGGAATACATTTGATCGTTGCGACACAAAGACCAAGTGTGGATGTAATTACAGGTGTTATAAAAGCCAATATTCCATCACGAATTGCTTTTGCGGTAAGTTCTTCAACTGATTCTCGAACAATTTTAGATCAATCTGGGGCAGAACGCTTGCTTGGATATGGAGATATGTTGTATCTTCCTAATGGGGAGACAAGTCCAAGACGAATACAAGGGGTCTTTATTAAAGATGAGGAAGTCAACCGTATAGCCGCTTATGTGAAATCACAGGCCAGTCCTCACTATGATGATGCCTTTATTCAATTAAAAGATCTTCACTCACAAGGGCAGGAAGTAGAAGCAGAATGTGCAGATCCATTATATGATCAAGTAAAAAACTTTGTGATACAGTCTCGCAGAGCCAGTACTTCATTAATACAACGTAAATTTTCTGTTGGATATTCGCGTGCTGCTCGTTTAATCGATGCCCTTGAAGATCAGGGGATAATTGGTCCAGCTAACGGTTCAAAACCTAGAAAGATCTTAGTACAGAATACATTGGAAGACCCTGAAGAATAGGAGATGTAGTTATGAACGTTTTTTTGAATTCCACAGGTAAGCAGGAAGGATGCGATTGCGTATCAAAAGCTGTCATGCTTGGTGATTTTGTATACGTAAGTGCTCAGACAGGTAATGGTGAAACCATCGAAGAGCAAACTATGACAGCTTGTAATAAAGTATTGGATGCCATAGAAGATTTTGGCTTACAGATGCATCACTTAGTAAAATTTACCGTATATCTTACGGATATTGAAAACAAACAACCATTTTTACAAGTATTTAAAAATTTTGTAGAAGCACCTTTTCCTGTTTGTAGTTTTGTAGAGGTAAAAGGATTAGAAGAAGATGCATTGTTATCGATAGAAGCTTTGGGTGTCAATACTTTACGTTATGAGCACCAACAAAAAGAAAGTGCTTGTTCTAATGGTTGTCATGGATGTAATGGCGGATGTCACGACTAAGGATTAAATCTTCTTAAATAGCGAAAAATTTGACGTATCAGCTTTTGAATACGATCTGAATTTTCACATTCTAAACATGTATGATCTTTAAAGTGAATCGTACATGTTTTTTTGTTGTATTCTACAAAATCAATTTCTTCATAACAAATCCATATGTTGTTTGGATCGTGTAACGGTTTAGTAGGAAAAAAGATATGGTGTGGGTTTTCTTGTACGATAACAGGTATAAATTGTTTTTGCTTCATTTGATTCATAAAACACTTTTTTCGTCCATCTAAAGTGGATCCATGTTTTAAACACTCCTCATTAAAATAACGATCAATACTTGAGCTATTGTCATATTCAATCTTTTCTTCGGCTACTTTGCATACAGCACTTTTTGCGTAATTGTAATATAGATAATTTGTCAAAAAAAACACCTCATTTTCAGTGTAATGAAGTGTTCTTACCAAAATCTTAAATATGAAAATTAAAGCCAGGAGATTTTATTCTCAGTCGCGTTCATGATTTTTTGAATGTTTGAGCGATGTCTGTAAATGATCAAAAACATCATGATCCATGCAGCCAAAACAATGAAAATATGATTTAAATCTAACGATAATACACGAGCACTGATATACATACAGCTTGCGATAGATGCACAAATACTTGCCAGTGATACATATTTAAAAATAAAGAGAATAATCAAAAACATTCCAAGTGGAACCAGAGCATAGCTTATATCATGGAAGGTAAAGAACCATAAAGAAACTAAAAATCCAAACATGGTACTTACAGCTTTTCCACCTTTAAAATGAGCAAATACAGGATAACAATGGCCAATACAACAAGCTACACCACACCATATACTACAAGAGCCATCAATTAGGCTGGCTAGTCCCATGGCTAATACGACTTTTAAAATGTCACAGGCAATAACAGCGATTCCGGCATTTCTTCCTAATACTCGTCCTGCATTTGTACCGCCTAAATTTCCAGATCCATACTGACGAACATCCGTTTTGTAGAATACTTTGCCAATGACCAGGGCAAAGGGAATCGATCCTAATAGATAACCTAGTAAAATACAAATAATCAAATATAAAAAATTCATAATCCTCACCTTTTCAACAATTTTATTCTAAACAGTTTTGTCAGAAATGTAAATTACATTTGATTTATTATATTGTAATGTATTTGGACATTAATAATTATTTTAACTATATATTTTACTGTAAATCTTTAGGGGTTGATCATATATCTTCTTAGCTTTTTTAGTATCAGTCATTTTTTTAATTAAAGAGCATATCCTGCTATATAAAAAAACAGTGAATCCATATAATATAAGAATTATTAATACAATAATTAAAAGAGTAGAAATTTCTATACTCTGGAATAGAGAAAAAAAGTCATAGTGTAAATAGCTTGTAATTGACTCTATTGTCATTATAGTATATAAAAAATATGGATTAAATAGGAAAGAGGAGAAAATTATGAATTATAATTTTGATGAAGTGATAGATCGTTCTAATAATCATGCGGCAAAATATGATGAACGGATGAAGAAGTTTGGTACGAAAGATGTGATTCCTTTATGGGTGGCTGATATGGATTTCAAGAGTGCACAGCCTGTTATCGATGCTTTAGTCTCCAGGGCCAAAGAGGGGATATGGGGATATACATCCAGACCGGATTCTTATTTTGAAGCCTATGCTAACTGGCAGCAGAAACGCCATGGATGGAAACCTGATGTAAAGAAAATGTCGTACGCATTGGGTGTGGTGCCTTCTTTAAGTGCTATTGTCAAATTGTTTACACGTCCAGATAGCAAAGTTATGATTCAAACTCCAGTTTACCCGGAATTTTATGATGTTGTAGAAGCATGGGATCGAACAGTAATAGAAAATCGTTTATTAGAAGATAATGGTAACTGGTTTATTGATTGGGATGATTTTGAGAAAAAAGCTAGAGAAGCTTCATTATTTATCTTATGTTCACCACATAATCCGTTAGGAATTGTTTGGGAAAGAAGAGATCTGGAACGCATGTTTTCAATTTGTAAAAAATATTCGGTACTAGTGGTTTCAGATGAAATCCATTCAGATCTTGTCTTTCATGGAAAGAAACACATTCCTTCGGCAATGGTTGATTCGAATGTCATCACTTGTATATCCTGTACAAAGACTTTTAATTTGGCTGGTTTACAAGCCTCTACAGTTGTATTTAGCGATTTGAGCCAGAAGGAAATATTTGATCAATATTGGGCCAAGATGGATATCCACAGAAATAATGCGTTTAGTCTGATTGCGATGGAAACAGCATTGACACAAGGGGAAGAATGGTTGAATCAGCTACTTGTTTATTTAAGTGATAACATTGATTTTGTTGTTTATTATTGTAAAGAGCATATTCCACAGATTCATCCAATGCGTCCCGATGCGACATATCTTGTATGGCTGGATTGTCGTGATTTAAAGATGAATCAGAAGGAGTTAAATGATTTCTTTATCAAAGAAGCTAAACTGGGTTTGAATAATGGTGCAGATTTTGAAAGAGGTTTAAAAGGATATATGCGATTAAATGTAGCATGTCCAAGAAGTATATTAAAGAAGGCCTTGAAGCAATTAGAAATGGCGGTACATAAAAGAAATGAAAGAAAATAAGTTTTGGAAGCAATATGGCTCTGTTTTATTGTTGTTAGCCGGTATCATAATTGGTTCTTTGATTGGAGTCTTTAGTCCGGAAGCAGGAAAAGCAATAAAGCCTTTAGGTGATATTTTTATTAATTTATTGTTTACAATCGTAGTTCCTTTAGTCTTTGTATCAATCACTGCTGCGGTAGGAACTATGGTTAATCGAAAACGGTTAGGAAAGATTTTGGGAAGCACATTACTTACATTTATTGTAACAGGACTATTAGCTTCCGTGCTTGTTTTAGTTTGGGTACAGTTTTTTAGTCCAGCTTCTCAAGGTGCTATTGAACTTAGTACAACAGAAATCGATAAAACACAAAGTGTATCGGATTTGATCGTTTCGACTTTGACCGTTTCAGATTTTTATCAGCTTCTAGATAAATCACATATGTTGGCTTTGATCATTTTTGCGATCTTGTTTGGATTGTGTGTCTCTATGAGTGGCGGAAAAAAAAGCCCGGTTGGAATGCTTTTAAAAAATTTAAATGAAATCATTATGCGTTTTGTAGGAATTATTATGAAGATAGCACCTATTGGGCTAGGAGCTTATTTTGCCAATTTAGTTGGTGAGTATGGTCCTGAACTTTTGGGAAATTATGGAAGAAGCATGATCGTATATTATCCATTATGTCTTGTATATGTAATTTTATTTTATCCTTTATATGCCTATTTTTCTGGCGGTAAGGAGGGTGTAAAACGAATGTTGAAAAACATCTTTACACCGGCCATTACGGCATTTGCAACACAAAGTTCAGCTGCAACATTACCAGTGAATAAAGAAGCATGTACAAAGATTGGAGTGCCATCGGATATCAGTGATATTGTTTTACCTATGGGGTGTACGATGCATATGGATGGCTCTGTTTTAAGCTCAATCACAAAAATCGTTTTTCTATTTGCCACATTTAATCTACCATTTACAGGAATTGAGATATATGCAATGTCAATGCTTGTTGCGATCTGTTCAGCATTTGTTCTTTCTGGAGCACCAGGCGGTGGTTTAGTGGGAGAAGTTTTGATTGTCTCTATGTTTGGCTTTCCGCCGGAAGCTTTTCCATTGATCGCAACGTTAGGATTCTTATTTGATCCTATGGCTACGGCTTTAAATGCCAGTGGTGATACGATTGCCAGTATGATTGTAACCCGTCTGGTCGAAGGCAAAAAATGGCTTTTTAAAAGGTAAAAAGAACTTTATTAAACACGAGTTAATGTATAGGGGCTGTAACGAGTAAATAGGTTGAAACAGTTCTCAAATACAAAAAAAGGACCGGAATATTTGATGGTTTAAGTCAAATACTCCGGCCTTTTTGGTATAATTGTTTGTGTCTAAATACCTAGTAAATAGTAACGCAATTCAGCCATCTTTTCAATTCCCTTTGAA
>CABVDD010000048.1 GCA_902497095.1 uncultured Faecalicoccus sp. | reverse complement strand
AGACCACGCAGCGCTGTAAAGCGCAGCTTTGAGAGCAGGGCTATGCCCGCATAGGAAAAACCCCCGGCTAGGCCGGGGGATCATTATTTTTGTTAATGTGATGTTAAAAGATCTTGATTTTGTGGATCAGCTTCTATGCGTTTTTTGGCATAAGAGCAAGTAGGATGAAGATGGATATGACGGTTTCTTGCTTCTTCTACGATTCGATCGACCAGTTGACCGGCAATTCCCTGTCCGCCATAATGAGAGTCTACAAATGTATGATTGATCGTCCATTCATCAGGAATATCAGTGGTAAATGTACATTCTCCGATGCATTGTTCTTGATCGTAAGCAGCACTGCGTTTTCTTTCAGGTTCGAATTGAATTTTGATCATGATTTCATCTCCTTCTCTTTGTGAAATTCTTTCCAATCGAAAATCGGGTATGATCCATACTAAAGCGGTTCCTATATAAATTATATAAGAAATCCAGGGAATCCAAAAGGCAAAAAGCGAAGCTAAGGCATAAGCTATCAAAGAACCTTTTCCCTTGAGATCTTTTCCGATACTTTGGGCGATATCAGAGTTTTTTCTGTTGATATGGATCACGGCCAATTGTAACCAATAATAAGATATGGCACAACAAAGCAGAATCATGCCATAAATAAAAACAGGAACTGAAGCAGTTGGATGATATCCCATCCATTCTGTACCAAAAGGAATTAATGACATCCAAAAAATCCAATGTAAATTGATCCATAAAAGTTTGCCATTTACTTTTTGTATAGCGCTAATCAAATGATGATGGTTGGCCCAATAGATACCGACATAGACAAAACTGAGCACATAGGCGATGAGTGTAGGCAAAGTATCTGTTAAGGCTTGTAAATCAATACGCTTGGGTGCTTCTAGTTTTAGAACCATAATTGTGATAATGATAGCTAGTACACCATCACTAAAGGCTTCCATGCGATTCTTTGTCATATTAATACTCGGCCTTTTCTTTGATAAATTGTCCTGTTTGCAGTTCCATGAAAGCTTGTTCTATCTCTTTTTGGGTATTCATAACGATTGGCCCGGCCCAGGCAATGGATTCTTTTAATGGCTTTGAGCGTAAAAAGAGCAATTGTGAAGGTAAAGAACAGCTTTTAAGATGTACTGAAGTACCCGGTGTCAAACGAACAGCGCTTTTTTCCTCGACATATTCACCGCCGACATAAATATCACCTAATAAGGTAAAGATCATAACAGAATCTTCTTTGGCTGTATCTAAAATCAGTTCACCTTGTTTATCAAAGTGGATGTCGTAATAATCTAATGGCAGATGTTTTCCTTTGTAGCCATGTATATCTTGATAACTGCCGGCTAAGATGCGAATCTTACCACTTTCAAAAGAGACCTCCGGAATTTCATGTTTTTTAATACTATGATAAGTTGGCTTGCTCATTTTTTCGCTAGCTGGTAAGTTTAGCCATAATTGTACACCTAATAAACGATCGGCAGCCGGTACCATTTCTTTATGCAGGATACCCGAAGCGGCATTCATCCATTGCACTTCACCATCCTCGATGGCTTCTTCATTTCCTAAATTATCACGATGAACCATTTTACCGCGAGATAAATAACTGATAGTTTCAATGCCTCGATGAGGATGCATTGGAAATCCCGCAATATAGTCTTTAGGATCCGTGCTGTCAAAAGAATCCAACATTAAGATAGGATCAAACTCTTCGGTTGTATGGTTTCCTAATACACGAACTAAATTAACACCAGCTCCATCAACAGTGCGATAACCTTTGATTTTTGTTTGAATTTTTCTTTCCATATTTATTTTCCTCCTAATTTTTTTAACAGTTGAATCAATTCTTCTTTTTCGGTTTCTGTCAAACGAGAACAGTATGTTTGAATTTGCTCCAAGTTTTTTGGCAAGATGGTTTGTACCAGTTTTTCTCCTTTTGGCAAAAGTTGGAGCCGCGTGGCTCTTCTATCTGTAGGATCTGGTATTTTTCGTATAAATTGCCTGCATTCCAGATTTTTTAAGATCGTAGGCATAGTTCCTGTAGAACTTAGAATTTTATCTTGCACTTCTCCGATACGAAGATTGCCTTTGTGGTACAACACTTCTAATACACCAAACTGGCTGAGCGTTAAGCGATAAGGTAAAAGCAGTTGTGCAGTTTGGTGATGAAGTTGGTGAAGATTGCGGGATAATCCAATCAAAATCTTAGTATTTTTATTTTCTAAAAGACACCTCCTGATATGACTTATTTTATAAATTGGTCATGTCTCTATATCGAGATAATATAGTTTTTGAATAGGCATTACAACGAATATGCTTTTTCTATAAAAAAAAGACCGAGCAATCGGTCTTAGGATTTAAAATGATGAATATAAACAGAGATCAAGGCATAAACCATACCGGCAATGACCCAGATGAGCCAGGACAATCCCCATCCTCCTGTTAAAAAAGATACGAGTAAGTAGATAATTGTAATATTGATCCAAAATAAAGCGGATATTGGTTCCATGATTCGTTCACTTCTTTTATGATCCTGTGAATAATCACCGGTTTATAGAAGCTTGGAAAATCCGGATTGAATAATAGAAACATAAACAATCAAGGCAATGCCGGCTGCGATCATAAAAAACATAAACGATGGTGCCAAGGATATAAATAAGTTTTGAGAGTGTGTATCAACTTGAACAGTACTGCCTTGAATATCTATAAAGGGTACAGAAAATCCATCGGCCAAAATAGGTGAAAGAAAACTTAATATACACAGCATGATACCCAAGGCCATATAAGCTGTATAAGTGGAATGAAACTCTTCTTTCTTCTTTTCGACGATACCTTCTACACCATAGAGAAGTTCCAATTCTTCATTATTTAAATATTTGAATGTATCCATACTTAAATTGGCGGTGACAAAAAAGACAACTGCAACGGCAATAAGAATACACCATATTCCAGCTTCCAAAGCTTCTCCGGCTTCTATAGAAAGCGGCAATATTTTATGTTCAGTCAGTGCGGTAATATCAATAATAAAAGAAAATGCCACAATACAAAGTATGACACCTATAGTGATCTTAAAGGCAAATTTGCGTTGTGCTTTTAAAAATAAATCAGCATCTTCTAAAGAAATCTTGCGAGTTTTTCTTTTTGATTCTGTATTCCATTTGGATGGTTCTTCTGGAATCGGAACAGGTGTCGTATCATCTTCTAATTCCTCTGGTGGCTTTATTACATCAAAAAAAATGGTAGCAGACCACCAAACAGGCTTTAAACTTTGTCAACCAGTGGTTGCATCGCCTATTTTTTGGCTTGTTCCTGTGCTTTTTTAGCTTTGATTCGATCGGAATCTAAAAAGAACATCGTAAAAGTAGCGCGTGATAGAAGTGTATTTCGATCATTAAAAATAAAGACTTCGTATACACCTGTCGTTCTTCCGCGACTGATTTCCTGTGCAATACCGATTAATTTGCCGCCTTTACCAGGTTTGATATAATTGATCGTTCCTGTCAATGTCACACTATCACGACCGCTGGCAAAACTGGCAGCTCCGGCTACTGTATCGGCTAAAGAAAACAAAGCACCGCCATGTACAAAAC
This sequence comes from uncultured Faecalicoccus sp., assembly GCA_902497095.1. Classification (GTDB taxonomy): domain Bacteria; phylum Bacillota_I; class Bacilli_A; order Erysipelotrichales; family Erysipelotrichaceae; genus Faecalicoccus. The sequence continues at coordinate 10,324 of CABVDD010000048.1, read as the reverse complement.
CGTGAACGTTTAAAATTTGTTCATCGATGATCATTTCAACTTTTGCATAGCCTTCACGAACTTCAGTGACTTTCATATCATTACTTTGTAAGTACATAGAAGAACTGTTTAAACGGTTCATGAGTTCTATATTGTTTTCAGTTTCCATAAAGTTCCTTCTTTCTTTAAGCCATTGTAGCATATTTGGTTTTTAAAATGGTATAATGTCGAAAAAGGAAGGAAACGATATGGAAGGATTTGGAGCAAATAGTATTATCAGTATCATTGTCACAATATTATTTATAGGAATTTCTTTATTTACGATCTATGAAACTGCCAAAAGATTTCAGAGGTATAAAAAAACTTTACAGGAGTTTCATGCCGCACATGCCAAGCATGAAGATGTCAATCTTTCTTTATGGCCTATGGTAGGGATGCTTGCACTTTCTTTATTGATTTTCATTGTATGCGGCATAACTTTATTTACCGGAATAGAAGCATCGTATACGATCATCTATATTTGTTTAGGAATTCTATTTTTAGCTTTGGCGGTGGATAATCGTATTCGTTATCAATGTTCTTTTGCCAAAGATGGATTCTTTTATGAAGATACATTTTACAGATTTAAGGCAATACGTGAAGTGCAGTTTAAAGAAGGTATTTTTAAGAAATGTTTTCTCGTGATCAGTGCAGGTAGTCAAGAAATACCATGTACTTATAAGATTGGCAAATTGATTCAAACAAAACAAGCACAGTGGAAAAAAGAGAAGAAAAGAAAGTAGGTAATTTTATGCGTTATGTGGTATTGGTCAGTCATGGCGAATTAGCGTCAGGTATGCATTCTGTTGTCAAGATGATTGCCGGAGATCGTCCGGAAGTGTACTCAATTTGTTTAAAACAAGATATGGATGCCGGTATTTTTATGGAAGAATGTGAAAAAGTATTTTCTATGATTCCTGATGCCGATCAAATAATTTTATTGACAGATATTTTAAGTGGATCGCCGATTATCAATGCACTTTCTGTATTGGAAAACAAAGGAAGAAAAGATCAAAGCATCATCATTGGCGGTATGAATATGCCGATGGTCTTGGAAGCTGTTTTTAAAAAAGATCATATTGAAAATCTGAGCTTATTAAAAGAGACTTTGATAGAAGAAGCTAAAAAGGGAATAAAATAGTTTCGTTTTCTATCACAAACTTTCACATATTATGTCCATAACAATCTCAATATTGTTTTGTATAGTATAAGCGAGCCAAGGATAGAGGCTCACTTCATAATCAAAATTCCCTTTCTTAAAAACTTTCCGGAGAAGCGCCTGTTTATTGTAGTGATAAATAGGCGCTTTTCCTTTCTGGGAGTTATTTGTTATAATAGGAGAAACGAAAGCGAGTGTTACTGTGAAAAACGCAAAATTAAAACTGATTATGTATTCCAGTGCCGATAAAGTAGGTGGACAAGGTGTGGGGAGTGCATATGAAGAACAGGTTGCCTTGATCAAAGAAGGCGCAGATGATTTATTTAACGTGACTATCAATGACTGGACCAGCAAGCCAGATATTCAGCATTTTCATACGATAGATCCTACATTTTTTGTAAAGATGCAAGACAAAAAGGCAGTAAATATCGCTTATTGTCATTTTTTGCCAGAAACGGTGGATGAAAGTTTAAAAATACCATCTCCATTTTTTAAGATTTTTTCCAATTACTTGGTGACTTTTTATAAATCAGCGGATCGTTTGGTTGTTGTTAATCCCACTTTTATCGAGGATCTTGTCAAATTAGGAATACCAAGAGAAAATGTATATTACATTCCTAATTATGTATCTAAAGAAAAATTTCATCCTTTAGGACAAGAAGCACGAGAGGCTTATCGCAAAAAGTTAGGTATAGATAAAGATGCTTTTGTCGTGTTAGGCGCCGGACAGGTTCAGACACGAAAAGGAGTCTTGGATTTTGTAGAAGTCGCCAAAAACATGCCGGATACTACCTTTGTATGGGCTGGCGGTTTCTCTTTTGGAATCATAACGGAAGGTTATGAAGAGCTAAACAAGATCCAGAAAAATCCACCGGCCAATGTTAAGTTTATAGGCATCGTTCCTCGTGAGGAAATGGTTGAACTTTACAATATGTCAGATGTCTTGTTTGTACCAAGTTATAATGAATTGTTTCCTATGACTATATTGGAAGCTATCAATTTTAAAATTCCTTTGGTATTAAGAGATCTTGAACTCTATAAAGATATCTTATTTGGTCATCATATGCAGGCAAGTGATAATGATGGATTTATTCAATGTCTGAAGACTTTAAAACAAGATCCGGAACAATATGCCAAATATCAGTTAGAGTCACAAATTCTAAGTGAGTTTTATTCAAAAGAACACGTTCTTCAAATGTGGCGGGAATTTTATTTAAGTGCCTATGGAGAAAAACAGTATGCACTTCGTCAAAAGAAGAAAAACAAAAATAAAAATAAGAAAAGAAAGAGAGAAAGTAAAAAAGAGAAACGATCATGAAAAAAAGTAAATATGTGCTGAATTTTCTGATTATCTTCTTATTAACAATTGGTGTTTTATGGTTTGCCTTAAAAGATAATTATAAGGAAGTTCTTGAAGCAATCTCACAAATCAATATCTTCTCTTTAGCCGCTATTTTATGCTGGGGTGTTCTTTATACGGTTGTATGGGGATTTGTGTACTTTGTTCTGGGAAGAAAGTATGTGCGTAATTATTCGGTAGGCAAAGGTATTTTAGTGGCTTTTGTGGGTACCTTTTTTGCGGGTATTACACCAAGCAGTACCGGTGGTCAGTTTGCACAGGCATATATCATGAATAAACAAGGAATGAAAGTTTCGGATGCTGCCAGTCTTCTTTGGGCTGATTTTATCATCTATCAAACGACGATGATGATTTATGTGACTATTTTGTTCTTGTTGAAATTTGGGTATTACAGCGCTCAGTCAGCCTGGTTTAATGTCATTCTTTTAGGGTATGCGGTAAACGCAATTGTCATTTTGGCGTTATATACTATGGCTTTATTTCCGAAGATCTATATTCGTCTGGCTGGTTTTTTCGCTCATTTATTAGGTAAACTTCATATTTTAAAAAATCCGGAGAAGACAAGAGATTCCTGGAATCTGCAAATGACATCGTTTACCAAAGAAATTAAAAACCTTTCTACGGATATAAAAAGTATCATTATTTGTGCTTTGATCAATACAGTACGATTGACATTGTTGTTTTCTTTGCCATATTTTATCGGTTTGGCATTACATATTCCATTGAAACTTTCTTCCTTGTTGGATGTGATCGCATTAAGCAGTTTTGTGACAATGGCGAATAGTTTTATTCCAATTCCTGGAGCAAGTGGTGGAACTGAAGTTGTATTTAATTTGCTGTTTACAGGATTGATGGGCACACTTACAAGTGCTGTGATGATATTATGGCGTTTTTCAACATATCATATTGTTTTATTATTAGGTGGAATCTGTTTTATGGGTGCTAAAAACTATTACATACGAAAAGACGAAAAAGACAAAAAAGATTCCATTCAATTACATTAGGAGGTTTTATGCGTATAGGATTGTTTACAGATGCCTATTTACCGGATATTAACGGCGTTGTCAGCAGTGTTGTGACACTAAAACAAGCATTGGAAGAAAAAGGCCATGTTGTTTATGTTGTATCCAATCATAAGGGATCAAATATCGTTATGGAAGATCACGTGCTCCGTCTAGGCGGATTAGAACTAAAGAAATTTTACGGCTATAAGATGTCAAGCCCTATTCAAATCAGGGCCGAGAAATATATTCGTGAAATGAATTTGGATGTGATTCATGTTCAAACAGAAGCGGGTGTAGGAATATTTGCTCGTCAAATGGCTAGACAACTGCACATTCCTTTGGTTTATACCTATCATACGATGTATGAAGATTATACGCATTATGTAAATCCTTTGGATATTGAAACGATAGAAAAAATGGGAAGAAAAGCGGTACAGTCTCTATCCAGATTGTTAGGCAATGGAGCACAGGCTGTAATTGCTCCCAGTGAAAAGACAAAACAAGCTTTGATCCAATACGGTGTGACGACGCCTATTTACATCGTGCCGACCGGGTTGGATCTTTCTTTGTTTGAAAAAGACAAATTAGATGCAAAGCGAATAGATTCTATTCGAGAAGAAATAGGTCTGCAAAAAGAAGACCATGTTGTGGTCTTTGTCGGACGCATTGCCAAAGAAAAATCAATAGATATTCCTATTCGTGCCATTGCCAAAAGTACAGATCCTCATCTGCATTTGGTAATCGTTGGTGGTGGAACAGACGAAGAATACTATAAAGGTATCGCATCACAATGTGATGTAGAAGACAGAGTGCATTTTTTAGGAAAGAAGCCAAAAGAACAAATAGCTTATTATTATGCAGCTTTTGATTGTTTTGTCTCTGCTTCTTTGACAGAAACGCAAGGAATGACATATTTAGAAGCACTTGCGACAGGTCTGCCTGTTTTTGGACGTCGTGATGAAGTCTTAAGTGAATTATTGGAAGAAGGAAAAACAGGGTATTATTTTGATGATGAAGAAGAGCTTTTGGAAAAGTGGAACACTTATTTTTCTTTATCGGATATAGAAAAGAATGCGATGGAGATGCAATGTGTGGAAAAGACAAAGCCGTATTCTACGCGCATGTTTGCTTCTAAAGCACTGGCAGTATATGAACAAGCTATTGATTCGTATCATAGGGCTTTTAGTGTAGAAAAAGTAAAGATCGTCGATGATTTTGTCAAACTGACTTTAAAACGTGACAGTGATGAAGAACCTGTGACTTTAAGAATGCCTATTGATGATTATTTTGATTTAAAAATAGCTTTAAAAACAGAACTGGATGCCTATATCGTAGAAGATTATTTGGCGATGCAAAAGTATTATAAGGCGTATAGTACTTTAAAAAAGAAGGTTTTTCAAAAAGATTATACGGCTTACCAAATCAGAAAAACGGCTATTAAAAAATTGGAGTTGAACCAGGAAGAAGCAGATAGTATAGTAGAAGAATTTGAAAAGCGACATTGGATCGATGATCGTCAATATGCTTTAGATAAAGTACAAGTTTGGACAACTTATGGATATGGCAAAAAGAAAATGGCATCCAAACTTAAAGAAGCCGGCGTAGCTTCTTGTTATATTGATGAGGCATGTGATCAAGTGCAGCAGGAAGATGAATTGAATGCAGCTATGAAAAGTGCGCAGCGTATCATGGCAACGATTCGTGAACAAAGTGATCGTTTAAAAAGACAAACTATCATACAAAAATTGATTTCCAAAGGTTATTCTGTCGATGTGGCTAAACAAGCTGGGGATTCGATTGAATTGGATGGAGATGAAAAAGAAGCTTTGCTTCTAAGTGTAAAAAAGGCAAAACGTATGTATGCGTCTTTAGATGAGCCAAAACGATCGAATAAGATTCGTATTTATTGTTTACGTAAAGGTTTTTCGGTAATGCAGATAGATGAAGTATTAGAAAGTGAGTCAAAATGATCAAGGATATAGTAAAAGAAGGGCCGATCACTTTAGAGTGTTTGATTGCCCGTTGTGAAAGAGGAAAAACAGTAAAAAATACCCCTTATTTATCATTGGCGCTGGAAGATTCCAGTGGCATACTTGATGCGAAGTTTTGGAATTTGACAGAAGAGATGATTGCACAATATAAAGTGGGAATGATCGTAGAAGCGCATGGAGATATATTGTTTCATCGAAATGCGATTCAATTACGAGTTCGAAAACTGATTCCTTTAGAAGGAAAAAATGTTAATGCGTATGTTCAAAATGCACCCATGAGCAAAGAAAAGATGGAAGAAGAAATCATGGACATTGTTTTAAATATGCGAAATGAAACGATTCAAAAAATTGTTTTGCGTATTTTAGAACAAAAAAATGAAGAATTTTATACGTATCCGGCAGCTACAAAAAATCATCATAACTTTGTAGGAGGTCTGGCTTATCATACTTTGTGCATGCTTCGTATGGCTGTCCATGTGACAAGTGAATATACATGGCTGGATTCAGATCTTTTATATGCCGGAGTGTTATTACATGATATAGGTAAAACCGTAGAACTTTCACAACCGGTTTTACCAGAATATACAATGGAAGGAAATCTTCTAGGTCACATCAGCATCATGGCTTCTTATGTGGATCAAATTGCGAAAGAAGAAGGCGTACAAGATGAAGAATGTGTAGTTTTATTAAAACATATGGTGTTAAGTCATCATGGGAAAATGGAGTTTGGTTCTCCGGTTTTACCTATGATTCCGGAAGCGGAAGTCCTAAATATATTGGATAATTTGGATTCTCGTTTATATATGATGAAACAAAGTCTGGAGCAGACAAAACCGGGACAGTTTGGACCTCGTGTATTTGCTTTGGAAAATCGTATGATCTATCGAAAGAAGGATGAACAAGAATGAAAATAGGTTTTGTATCATTAGGCTGTTGTAAAAATCTGGTGGATTCAGAAGAAATCATGGGTATGTTGCAGGCCAACGGACATCAGATCGTTTCAAATCCAGCCGTGGCAGATGTGATTATTATCAATACTTGCGGTTTCATTGAATCGGCAAAAGAAGAATCGATTGCGACGATTTTTGAAATGGCAAAATATAAAGAAAAAAATTTGAAAAAGCTGATTGTCTGCGGTTGTCTTGCACAACGCTATACACAGAGTTTAGAAGAAGAAATACCAGAAATCGATGCGGTGATTCCGATTCGTGATTATGGGCAGTTTGCCAAACGACTACAAAAAGTGCTGGATGGCACCTTTGATAAAAATATAGAACCAGATCAAAGAGTGCTGGCTTCATTGCCATATCGAGCATATTGTAAGATCAGCGATGGTTGCTCTAATCATTGTACATATTGTGCAATTCCATTGATTCGTGGGGATCAAAGAAGTAAATCGATAGAAGAAGTGATGAAAGAAGTTCGACATTTGGCATCTATCGGTGTTAAAGAATTGACTTTGATCGCACAAGATACAACGAAGTATGGTCTGGATAATTATGGAAGTCTTCAACTGGCAAACCTAATTCGAGAAGTAAATACAGTAGAAGAACTACACTGGATCCGTATCTTATATATGTATCCAGATGAGATAGATGACGATCTTTTAAAAGCCATGAAAGAATGTGACAAGGTGCTGCCATATTTTGATATCCCTATGCAGCATGCCAATCAGCGATTGTTGAAGGCAATGAATCGTCGTGGGACGAAAGAAGATGTAAAAGCATTGGTTCATAAAATTCGTTCTATGTTTGATCATCCTACACTTCGTACAACGATGATCGTTGGTTTCCCTACCGAAACAGAGGAAGAATTTGAAGAAATGGTAGATTTTATCAAAGAGATAGAATGGGATCGCATGGGCGCTTTTACTTATTCACGAGAAGAAGATACACCGGCGTATTCAATGGATGGACAGATCGAAGAAGAAGTTTCAAATCGCCGCCTTTCTAAACTGATGGCTATTCAAGAAGATATTTCTTCTAAAAAGGCTAAAGAAAAAGTGGGTTCGGTTATAGAAGTGCTGGTGGAAGAAAAAGAAGCGTTAAAAAATCGATACCGTGGACGCTCAAAAGCAGATGCACCGGATGAAGTGGATGGACAAGTTATATTTACATCCGATCGCGAATTGGAAATTGGAAGCTTTGTATCTGTAGAGATCACAGAAGCAAAGACTTATGATTTGATTGGTGTATGTCGCGAATCGTAGGCTTTGATCCCATTGTTCATCCCGATGATCGTATATTAATTTTAGGCTCTATGCCCAGTGTGGAAAGTTTGAAGCAATCTTTTTATTATGCCAATAAGACAAATCGTTTTTGGAAGATGTTAGAAGTGATCTTCGATCAAAAAACAGAAACGATAGAACAAAGGTTATTGTTGTTGAAACAAAAACAAATTGCGGTATGGGATGTATGTCATTCCTGTTTGCGAAAAACAAGTGCGGATGCCGATATACGAGAAGTTATACCTAATGATATAGAGTCTTTATTAAAAGAATATACATCGATACAAAAAGTAATCTGTAATGGAAAAACAAGTGCGGCATTGATGAAAAAATACTATAAAGATATACCGATTGTTGTATGTCCCTCTACATCGGCTGCCAATGCCAGATATCGTTTAGATGATCTGGTAGAAATATACGGAAAGGAATTGAAAATATATGAATAAAATTTATTGGGCAAAAGTCAAAGAACAGGCGGTAATTCCAACAAAACGAAAAGAAGATGCCGGTTATGATCTATATCCTTGTTTCGAAGAAGATTATATAGAGATTGCTCCTTTAACGACAAAATTAATTCCTTTAGGTGTTGCCAGTGCGTTTGATGCCAATTATGTGTTGATTTTAAAAGAAAGAGGTTCTTCGGGAACTAAAGGTTTGGCACAACGAAGTGGTGTTATCGATTCAGGCTATCGTGGAGAATATATGGCACCTGTGACCAATGTGAATCAAAAGCCGATTCGTATTGCGAAAAAGGAAATCGTTGATACATGGAGCGATTACGAAAAAGAAAAAATTTTGATTTATCCTTATGAAAAAGCCATTTGCCAAGGTGTGTTATTGGTGATGCCTTCTTTGGAAAGTGAAGAGATTTCTTATGATGCTTTACAACAAATGGAATCACAAAGAGGAGCGGGACGTTTAGGAAGTTCTGGAAAATAGTTTTGTAAAGAAAAGTTAAAGATTTGGTAAACGGTTTGTAAAAATTTTTATTGCAATCCATAGCTTTGCCTTTTATTATGTAAGAGGATACGCGCAATAGCGCTATTATAAAGATTATCAATTTAGACGTTGATGAGGAGAGAGTTATGGATATATCTTTAGTTTTAGGACTATTAGGAGGCCTAGCCCTATTTTTGTATGGGATGCAGATGATGTCAGATGGTTTGGAAAAAGCCGCCGGTGACCGGTTGAAAACCATCTTGGAAAAATTGACATCCAATCGTTTTCTTGGTGTTTTTGTAGGAGCTATCATTACTGCGATCATTCAATCCAGCAGTGCTACAACAGTTATGGTCGTTGGTTTTGTCAATGCTCGTTTAATGAGCCTGCAACAAGCAGTATGGATCATTATGGGTGCTAATATCGGTACAACGATCACCGGACAGCTAGTTGCACTTAATGTAAGTGAGATTGCTCCATTGATTGCCTTTATCGGTGTTGTATTGATCGTATTCTTGAAAAATCCAAAACTGCATTATTTTGGATCGATCATTGCCGGTCTGGGTATTCTTTTTATTGGTATGGATATGATGTCTACGGCAATGGAACCATTGCGAGAATCAGAAACATTTATTTCATTGATTACTAATTTTTCCAATCCTATCATTGGTATTTTGGTGGGTGCTGTTTTTACTGCTATTATTCAGAGTTCTTCAGCTTCTGTTGGTATATTACAAGCTTTGGCACGAAGTGGTTTGATTGGCTTGAATGGAGCCGTATTCGTTTTATTTGGTCAAAACATCGGTACTTGTATTACGGCTGTACTTGCTTCTATTGGAACAGGTCGTGAAGCCAAACAAACAACGATCATTCACTTGAGCTTTAATATCATTGGAACGATAATCTTTACTACAGTTTGTTTATTAACGCCATTGACAAATGTAGTCGCAAGCTGGTCACCAGATAATGCGGCACAGCAGATTGCCAACATGCATACATTATTTAATGTTGTAACGACATTGATCTTATTACCATTTGGAACATATCTGGCTGCCTTTGCACAACATGTACTTCCAAGTGAGAAATTGTCCGTGGATTCAGAAGGGCTTATGTATTTACAGCCATTACCAAAAAGTAATAAAATCATTGGAGTTTCAGCCATCAATGTACAACAAGTCAATGATGAAGTTATGCGAATGATGAAACTGGCTTATACAAATGTATCCGATGCCTTTGATCAGCTGATCAATTATAAAGAAGATCGTTCTAAGGCCATACAAAAACGAGAAGCAGCGGTTAACTTTTTAAACAGTGCTATTTCTAAATATATTTCCGATGCTTTTGGAAATGCCAATTTGAATATGGAAACTTCAAAAGCTTTAACGGCGTATTATACGATGTTGGTAGATATTGAACGTATCAGTGATTATGCGATCAATATGGATCGTCAGGCTTTGGTCACTACCAAAGAACAGATGAGTGAAAATGAAAAACACATTTTGCGAAAAATGAAAAAACGTACATTTAAGATGTATGACTATATTTTCAATCTTCCAAAAGCGGATGATTATAACAACCAGATTGATGAAAATACACAAGAATGGAGAAGTGCTCAGATACAAGGAC
>CABVDD010000047.1 GCA_902497095.1 uncultured Faecalicoccus sp. | reverse complement strand
TGGAGTTGTCTATTACATTCACCAGTTACTCTGTAAAATTAGCTATTTAATCTAATTAAAACTGATTATAGTTTTTAGCGATATTATTTAAATTATTAATGAAATCATTAAAATTTTTAGATTTGCATAGAATATTGATATTGTTTGTATTAGATAATATATCAACCATAAAATCATATATATGTGAAAAGGTTTTTCTGTCTTCTAAATTGATACCAAGCATAACAACTAGTTTTACTTTAGGCTTACTTTTTCCCCATAAAAGAGGATATTTAGGAATTGCAATAAAAATAAAGGTTTTTTTTGAATTAACGCTTAAACTATGTGGGATTGCAACCGTATTAAATACAGTATTTGACAATTTTTCTCTTTTTAAAACATCTTCTAAAAAGTATTCATCGATGAGTCCTTTTTCATATGCTATTGAGCACATATTTTTAATTAACTCTTTATGATTCTTTTCATTGTAGAACAAAAAACAATCTTTTGAGAAAAAACGTAGAAAATTATTATAAAAGAAATTATATTGTTTTTTTCGATAGAGGTTTTCTACCATAAAGAAAACTCTTTTTATATTTTCTTTTGATGGTAATAGTGAAACATGCACACATGGCTCAGGAAACTCTGCATTTGAATCGGTAACGATAAGATCACTATGGTATAATGCCGGGCTATAATCAGATATTGAAACAGATTCTTTTATAATAGCTTTTTCGTCAATGGAACTCATTAAAGTATCTAATACTTTTTTATGATAACTCCAATAATCTGAGTAAATATATGTAATAGTTACTTTATATTCAGAAAAATCACTTAAAGATGAACATATATGGAAAGCTATGTATGTTATTTCATTTTGCGTCATGGATAAAGCATAGTTTTGTTCCAAGTAGCTCGCAATAAAAACAGAAACATCATAGATTAAAGGATATGAATATTTTATTCTTTTTGTTAGACTATCAATATTATAGGCTTCAAAATCTTTTTGTAAGAAGCAATTTCGAATATGGATCGTAAAACGAATTTGAAAGTCATCGTCAAAAGAAACGATAGGGAAATTAATTTTTACTTGATCAAGAATCTCATTCGTAATTTGTATATATTTCTTTTCGACATAGTTTTCAATGTTTTTGATGTTTATTTTTTCGGGATCATAAGGAGTTGATAAAGATATTAACATTTCATTGATCCATCTTTTTTCACTATTAGATATATGAATATTTAATTGTTTTTTTATAAAGTATACGAGATCATCAAGAGAATTTTTATAATTATCTGATATATCACATGTTTCTTGTTTTCGATTTTTGATTAAATACCCTTTAGTTATTCTATCTATCATGACATTTAGATTTAGTACCAAAAGTGATAAAGAGTAATCATTAATGAATATATCATTGAGTTTTAAAATTTTTTTAATCTTGTTGATTGGTATTAAGTCATTGGCAAACTGATATTCTCTGAACTTTTCTAAGCTGTTTTTATATATTTGAATGGTTTCAAATCTTCGAATGTCCATTTCTTTACCTTGAAGAGAAACAATTTCACCTTTTTTTTGGAGCTGTATATGAAAAGTTTCAAAAGAATGCTTTAAATTATAAATAATTGATTCCATCAAAGAATAAGAAATAAAATATTTTTCTGCTAAATCATAAAGATTAATACCATTACAAAAATTACAAAGAGTTATTAAAATCTTATTATTGCGATTTTCAATACTATCAGAATTATCGATAGATACATTTTTTCCAATAAATTTAGGGTTTATTTTATATCCCTTATTCGATGATAAAACTATGGTTTCGTTTTTATTGATTTCATTGATATAGTTTGTTACTTGACGTGTAGACACGTTTAAAAAATTACTTAAATCATTTCGAGAAGACCAGGTTGAATGATTATATAAATAAGACAATAAAGTTTCTTTTTTTGAATTCATAATTTATACCTACTCTACAATATCATTTTAATTATATACTTTAATCCATTCAATTATTTTTCTTTCACTGAAAAGTGAATATTAATTATTTGTAATAATGTTTTATCTATCATTTAATGAAGTTGAAATAAGAAGCAAGATGATAAGTCAAATACTAGTTATAGCTCATATTTTGTTTCGCTTTATCAAAGAAAGGAAGAGAATGTATGAAAAAAGTATTAATAATCTGTGGTGCAGGTGCATCCAGTGGATTTTTGGCTAAAAATGTTCGTCAGGCGCTGAAAGCTAGAGATTTGTCCAATGAATATTCAGTAATTGCGCGAAGTGATTCGGAGCTAAGTGAATATATTGATGATATTGATATGCTTCTGCTTGGTCCACACTTAAAATATATGCTTAAAGACAAAGAAGAATATTGTAAAAATCACGGAAATGTTCCTGTATATGTTATTGATCAAAGAATTTATGGCAGCTTAAATGGTAATGGAATTATTGATTTTATTATTGAAAAATTTAAAAGTGGAGGTAAAGTATGAATAAATTTATGGATTTTGTATCGGAAGTTTTAGCACCAAAATTAAATAAAATAACCCAAAACGCATATGTTGCTGCAGTACAAGATGCAATTCTTACAACTATGCCACTTATTTTTATTGGAACAATAGGAACGATTTTGGATACGATTCGAGAAGCATTTCCTAGTTTTCCAGAATGTAGTGGTTTTGCCAGTTTTTCTTTTAGTTTATTATCTCTTTTCCTAGCATTTTTAATTCCAGCTTTTATCATGGAGAAAAAAGATCATAAGCGAACGAGAAATCAAGCTGGTTTAGCTGGAATTTCCTTATTTATTATGGCAATATGTCCAGAAATTTCAGATGATATTTTTTCAATTGAATTCAATGCATTAGGCTCTGGTGGAATGATTGCTGCCATTGTTACTGGCATATTTGTTGGAGCTGTGATGTCGACTTTTAGTCGTTTGAAATTATTTAAAGAAGATAGCCCTATTCCAGATTTTGTTACTGTTTGGTTCGACACTTTGATTCCGATTTTATTTTGTATGTTTGTAGGATGGATCTTAACATCTGTATTAAACATCAATTTATTACACGCAATCAATGATTTCTTTTTGCCACTTGTGAATTTTGGTGAAACATTCTGGGGATTTGTTTTAATTAATTTTCTTTCAATGGCTTTCTTATATTCCTTTGGTATTTCTACTTGGTGTTTATATGGTGTTATGTCAGTTATTGCGCTTACAGGAATTGATGCGAATATTGCAGCTGCAGCAGCTGGTGAAGCAGCAACTCATATTCATTGCTATGAAGTTACATGGATTATGACAATCGGAGGTGGTGGAGCTACGTTGGCTCTAGCGATAATGATGGCATTTATGTCAAAGTCACAAAGGTTAAGAGTGATGGGGAAAACTTGTTTAGTACCAAGTATATTTAATATCAATGAACCATTAGTATATGGAACACCAGTTGCTTTTAATGCAATTTTGATGTTACCAATGTGGATTTGTGGTTTGGTGATTCCAATTATTACATGGTTTGTATTTAAACTTGGATTGGTCCCATTACCAACATCTGTATTCCAACTGTGGTATTTACCAAAACCTATATTTGCTTATTTCTCTACAGGTTCAATTTCAGGAGCGATTTTGTGTTTGGTTCTTTTTGCAATATCGTGGATTATTTATTATCCATTCTTCAAAGTTTATGATAATCAGTGTTTAAAGGAAGAATCAGAAGAAAACATTAAGGAATAGGAGTAAACAAAATGTCAGAAACATTGGATATGATGAATAATTTATCTATGAAAATTATATTATTATCAGGGGATGCCCATGAATTGTTTGAAGAGGCAATGGATGTGGCAGAGGAAAATGATTTTAACAAAAGTGAAGAGTTAATGAAAAAAGGGTTTGATAAATTAACGGAAGCACACAAAATTCAAACAAAAATGATTCAAAGTGCAATTGAGGAAGATCAACCCCAATTAACAGTATTATTTATTCACGCTCAAGATACGATGATGACGATTCAAAGTGAATATAGAATCATGAAACGGATGATTAACTTATATAGGAGAATTCAATCATGAATACATATAGTAAAGTTCCAACCGAATTTCCTAAAGAATTTTTATGGGGTGGCGCTGTTGCTGCAAATCAATGTGAGGGTGCTTGGAATATTGGGGGAAAAGGTATCAGTGTTGCTGATATAGAAGAATTACCTAAAGAGTATGATCGAAAAACTGTTTTCAATTTTAAACATACTTTAGAGGATATCCAACGGCATATTGAAGATAAAGAAGGAAACTATCCAAGACGAAGAGGAATTGATTTTTATCATCATTATAAAGAGGATTTAGCCTTGATGAAAGAAATGGGATTTAAATGCTTTAGAACATCTATTGCATGGACAAGAATTTTCCCGAAAGGAGATGAGAATACTCCAAATGAAGAAGGACTTAAATTTTATGATAATTTAATCAATGAAATCATCAAAGACGGAATGGAACCAATCATAACGATATCACACTATGAAATGCCAATTCATTTAGTTACAAAATATGGTGGATGGTACAACAGAAAGCTAATTGATCTCTTTTATCGATATGCAAAAGTCTTGTTAGATCGATATGGAAATCGAGTTAAATATTGGATTGTTATGAATCAAATCAATAGTTTTGGTTGGGGTGCTGATTTCCCTGGATTAGGTTTAGCTTTGAATACGCATGAAGATATGTTAGAGGCACGTTATCAATCGTTACATCATCAATTTGTGGCCAATGCTATGATAAAAAAATATGCAAAATCACTAAAATATGATATACAGATTGGTGTTATGAATGGCTGTAAATTTACCTATCCTAAAACATGTTTACCAGAGGATGCTTTAGCCTGTTATCAACATAATGAAATGAATCAATTTTTCTATGGTGATGTTCTTTTAAGAGGAGAATACCCAGGATATGCTTGGCGTTTTTTTAAAGAACATAAGTTTAACCTTCATATGCAAGAACAAGATTTAGCCTTGTTGAAAGAAAATCCATCTGATTTTTTCTCTTTTAGTTATTATTGCACAGCCATTTTCAGTGAAGAAAAGGGATTAGAAGAAAATTCTTTATTGTCAAAGAGTGTGTATGGCTGGTCCATTGATCCAACGGGCTTAAGGTATTTATTAAATGTATATTGGGATCGATGGCAAAAACCGATTTTTATAGGAGAAAACGGTTTAGGCACTTTTGATACATTTGAAAATGGTAAAATTCATGATCAATATAGGATTAATTATCTTAAAGAGCATTTGAAATCATTAAAAGAAGCAATTCAAGATGGAGTGAATTGTTTTGGCTATGCATCTTGGGGCCCAATTGATATTATTAGTTGTTCGCAAGGTGAAATGGATAAGCGATATGGTTTTATTTATGTCGATTTAGATAATGATGGAAAAGGTAGTGGTAGAAGATATAAAAAAGATAGTTTTTATTGGTATAAACACGTAATTGAAACCAATGGTTCAGAATTATAGTTTCATTTAAGATAAAAAACAGGTGTATTGTCTTGTTTGAGGCAATACACTTTTTTTGATTTATTTAAATATTAAACTATTCATGTTTTAATTTTAGATCTAGAAAAAGTTGAGATACATTTTTTGTGATAGTACAATTAAGATGTTAAAATTTATAAATTCGAAGTAATAATTTTCGGTTTTATTTTCAGAATCTACTTTCAATAATATTAGTAAAAGGAAATTTATGGGGGTTAATTATGGACACAAAAAGAGAACAAGAACGGCAGGAACTGTACAAAGGAATTTGGAACATAGCCAATGATTTGCGTGGTCAAGTGGATGGCTGGGATTTCAAAGCGTATGTTCTTGGCATGTTATTCTATAGATATATATCTGAAAATCTAACTAGCTATATTAACCATGGTGAATGGGAAGCCGGCGATACAGAATTTGATTATACGACGATATCCGATGAAGATGCGTTGGAAATTCGAGATGAAATGATTGATATTAAAGGGTTCTTTATATTGCCTAGTGAATTGTTCTGTAATGTTCGTAAACATGCAAAAGACAATGAAGATTTGAATATCACTTTAAAGACTATTTTTACGAATATTGAGGCATCTTCAAAAGGAAAAGCCAGTGAAAAAGATTTTGAAGGCTTATTTGATGATATCGACGTTACCAGCAATAAACTAGGTGCGACAGTCGCAGAAAAGAATAAGAAACTGGTTGCATTGATGGATGGAATCGGAGAAATGAAACTTGGTAATTTCCAGGATAATACCGTTGATGCATTTGGTGATGTATACGAATATTTGATGGGTATGTATGCATCCAATGCCGGTAAATCTGGTGGTGAATACTTTACACCACAGGAAGTTTCAGAATTGCTTGCTAAACTAACGATTATTGGAAAAGATTCAGTAAACAAAGTATACGACCCAGCCTGTGGTTCGGGTTCGTTACTTTTGAAATATGCCAAAATCTTAGGAAGAGATAAAGTACGAAATGGGTTCTACGGACAGGAAAAGAACATTACGACATACAATCTATGTCGTATCAACATGTTCCTGCATGACATAGATTATGATAAGTTTGATATTGCACTTGGTGATACATTAATTAATCCTAAACATTGGGATGATGAACCATTTGAAGCGATAGTTTCGAATCCGCCATATTCTATCAAATGGGAGGGCACAGACAACCCTGTTTTAATCAATGACCCACGTTATGCACCTGCTGGAGTTCTTGCACCAAAATCGAAAGCAGATATGGCTTTCATTATGCACATGCTATCTTGGCTGGCTCCAAATGGAGTAGCAGCAATTGTTTGTTTCCCTGGTATCATGTATCGTGGTGGTGCTGAGCAGAAGATTCGTAAATATTTGGTTGATAATAACTTTATTGATGCGATTATTCAGCTTCCAGATAATCTTTTCTTTGGAACTTCTATTTCAACAAACATTATGGTTTTGAAAAAATCAAAAGAAGGAAATAACGTATTGTTCATTGATGCATCCAAAGAATGTAAAAAAGTCACCAATAACAACAAATTAGAAGAACAAAATATCGATAGTATTGTTGATTATTATACGAAATACGAAGACAAAGACTATATTTGTAGAGTTGTTAGTCGAGAGCAGATTGCAGAAGAAGATTATAATTTATCTGTTTCTACATATGTTGAACAGGAAGATACATCTGAAAAAATAGATATCAAAGAATTGAATCTTAGAATCAAAGAAATTGTAGCCAAAGAAGAAGTATTAAGAAAAGAAATCGATAAGATTATCGAAGAAATCGAAGGATGAATCTATGAAAAAATGGGAATTAGCATACTATTTGATTGAAGCAAAAAAGAATATTGATAGCATTCAATTTATCGATGAAAATTATGCTAAGTTGGCTAATATAAATAGAAATAAAATAATAAGTGACAAGATTTCATCTTTTTACTTAAATTGTTCAAAGGTAGTTGATAATGCTTTTAATAGGAGCGAACGTAATCAATTATGTAAGACTGATAGTATTATTGAACATATTTTTTATGAAAGGGATAAAAATGTTGCACATGTAGATGATGATTATGTTAAGAAAACTTATGTTAATCATTCAGATTTGATAACTCATCTAAAGAAAGAAATATGTCATGTAAAAGATATTTGTAAAAAATCACTACCTGATATATTAACACTTGATTTTGTGCCACATGATAAACAATTATTTAGATTAATTCATGGAATAAATTTAGAAAAAGAAAAAGAAATAAACAGTAAAAAGTATCCTTTATATAGTTCTGAATATCTATCTGAAGAATCTTTATATCCGTTAAAACCTATTTATGATGGGCGAGAAACAAAGTTTATAGGAGACGACTCAAAACGTGATTATGTTTCAGTTGTAGAAAATGGTATAAACATTTTAGAAGGAATCCAAAATAGACAGGATTTTTGTATTACTATTAATATGTTATACAATTTAGACTTATGGATGCCATTTGAAGAAAAGAAAATGCAACTTTACAATTCGTTGCGTCAAAACGAAATCTTAGATGAGTATGGAATGATAAAAAAATTAAATGATAATCAAATAAGTTTATTAATTTCAGTTTTGAAAGAGGTGAGTTCTTTTGAGTAAATTAGAAGAATTAATACAAGAATTATGTCCGGATGGAGTGGAGTATAAACAGTTATCAGAAATTGGAGCGTTTTTAAGCGGATTATCTGGAAAGAATAAAAATGATTTTGAAGATGGGAATAAAATATTCATTACATATATGAATGTTTTTACAAATCCGTCACTTGATTTAACTGTAAGAGAGAAAGTCAAAATTAATGATGGGGAAAAACAAAATAAACTAGAATATGGAGATATTATATTTACAGGTTCTTCTGAATCAAAAGAAGAGGCAGGAATGTCCTCAGTTTTAACAAAAAAAGTAGAAGAAGATTTATACCTAAATAGTTTTTGCTTCATATATAGACTTTTTGATAAGAATATCTTGAATCCTGACTTTTCAAAACATTTATTTCGGTCACACGAATTGAGAATGCAAATAATGAAATGTGCAAGTGGAGTTACTCGATTTAATGTATCGAAAAAGAAGATGGAGAAGGTTATTATTCCAATTCCGCCACTGCCTGTACAGGCTGAAATTGTCCGAATATTGGACAATTTCACAGAGCTAACAGCAGAGCTAACAGCAGAGCTAACAGCAAGAAAACAACAGTATGAATACTATAGAGATAGTTTATTAAACTATGATGATAAGACTATAACACGAGAGTTAGGCGATGTTTGTGACATAATTTCTGGAGGAACACCTTCTAGAAAAGAAATGTCTTTTTGGAAAGACGGAACCATAAAGTGGCTTGGCTCAACGGTATGTCAAAATCAAAAAACGGTGGATAATATAACGGACTATATAACAATTGAAGCATTGAATTCATCATCTGCTAAGATAGCAAAAAAGAATTCAACCTTGATAGCTTTAGTTGGTGCTACAATCGGAAAAAGAGCATTTTTACCTTTTGAAGCCGCTATTAATCAAAATATAGTAGCACTATATCCAAAAGATGTAACAAAGCTTAATCCATCATATCTATTTTATGCATGTTCAACTTTATATCAAAAATTTAATTCTTTAGCTAACGGAGGAAAACTAGCAATGGCGAGTTTATCATTTATAAAGAAACTATCCATCCCAGTACCACCTCTCGATGTTCAAAATCGTCTTGTACAAGTTTTAGATAACTTCGAATCTATCTGTTCTGACTTGAACATTGGTTTGCCGGCGGAAATTGAAGTCCGTCAAAAACAATATGAATTTTATCGAGATTCCCTCTTGACATTCGCTGAAACTGGCCGCATCATGCCAAGCAAGCAAGCAAGCAAGCAAGCAAGCAAGCAAGCAAGCAAGCAAGCAAGCAAGCGCTGATTAGGCTCATTCAGTATGTGTTTGGTTATGCTAATGTTTGTTTGTCTGATGTAGCTTGTTATGCTAAACAAAGAATTTCTTCCAATGAACTGAATCATTCTAATTATGTTAGTGTGGAAAATCTTTTACAGAATAGAATGGGTAAAGAAAATATTAAAAAAGTTCCTGAGAAATTTAATGCCATAAAATTCGAAGTTGGTGATATATTAATTGGAAATATTCGTCCTTATTTGAAGAAAATATGGTTTAGTGACTGTTGTGGCGGTACTAATGGAGATGTTTTAGTAGTTCACAATATGGATAGTCAACTGATAAGTTCAAGATATTTATATTATTGCCTTTCATCAGATAGATTCTTTGATTATGATATGCAATTTGCAAAAGGCGCTAAAATGCCACGAGGCGATAAAAATGCAGTAATGAATTATCAAATATATTTACCAGATATTAAAACTCAAGCAAAAGTAATATCCATATTAGATAGATTCGACAAGCTTTGTAATGATATATCAGAAGGATTACCTGCTGAAATTGAAGCTCGACAGAATCAATATGAGTATTATCGAGATAAATTATTATCATTTAAACCTTTGAAAGAAAATTAGAAATGGGGTTGTTGTATGAATGAACTGGATTTGATGAATATCACATATTATCCTTCATTGGAAGAAGTAGAAAACAAGAATGATTATGTAAACATTCCTTTATCAAAATTAGCTTCTTTAGGAATGATTGGTTCTTTATTCGTGGAACAGACACAAACAGTTACAACAACATTTAATACAGAAGGATTGTTCTCGGCTGTTATTCCGAAGGGAATGCATCTTGCCAGTTTTAAAAATGGAAGCGGGAATCTAGGGACATTATTGAATGAAGGCAATAAAATTTCAGGACAGGCAAGATTTCATGAGGTTTCTGGTGTAACCATGCATCAAACTGTTACAGCACCGATTCATCCGGCTATGGTTTGTATGACGTTAATGTTACTGAATATTGATAAGAAACTGGATGCAATTCAGGAGTCTCAAAAGAATATAGTTTCAATTCTTAAATCCAAAGAACATGGTGATATTAAAGGCAATATTCAATATTTGTATGATATCTTGGCCAATCTCAAGAATCGATTTGCGGATGCGCAATATAAAAAAGAGTATCGCTTAAAAGTTCATGACATCATACAGGATTCTTATAAATATATTGAAACATATAAAGAGAGATTGACAGAAGCCATTCAGAAAATCAATGGTTTTCATATGAGTTTTGATGCAGATAAAGAACAAGATAATCTGGTTGAAGATTTTGGCTATTATCGTTTATCTATCTTTATGTTTGCCTATGCTCATTATGTTGAGGTCTTATTGAGTGATTATATCGATGAAAATATCATTCAAAATGAATTCAAGCGTTTGGATGAATTTAAATTAAAGTATAAACAACTCTATACAGATTTATATAACTATTTAGAAGAACTTTATAAGTCATCTTTGGATAAACAAGCTATTAATGTTTTAGGTGGTGCCAGTGAAGGATTGGGAAAATTGATTAACAAGATACCTTTCTTGGAACAAGGGCCAGTTGATGAAGCCTTGATGAGTTTTGGAAAAGACTTACAAAAAAGTACAGATACTTCTCTTGCTAATTCATTAGAGAAGCTTAGACAATATAAGCAATTAAATGTAGATGGCTTTGTGAATCAGTATAAAAGCCTGGCTTGTATGTATAGTGGAGATACAAAGCTTCTTTTTGATAAAGATAATTTATATGTTTCTAAATCTTGTTTGCAATAAATCAAAAAATAGTATTTGCTCGGAGGTGCAGAAATGACTGCTTATAACATCGTTGCGGAAACAAATATTTCAACTGTTGTTTCTGAATATATTCCTGAAAAAACACGGCGGAAAGAATACCAAAGTGAAGCGGAACTTGAACAAGAACTAATTGAAAATCTAGGTTCTCAGGGAATTCCTTATCTCAATATCCATAATGAGAAGGACTTGGTTCTTAATTTAAGGGAACAGATGGAAAAGCTGAATAAATACCAGTTTACAGATAACGAATGGAACTGGTTCTTTTCCCATGTGATTTCCAATCCAAACAATGGTATTCGAGAAAAAACACGCTTAATTCAACAGGACAATATTCAGACATTAAATTGTGAGGATGGGTCTATTCGAAATATCCGTTTAATCGATAAGAAAAATGTTCAAAGCAACTATGTACAGGTCATCAATCAATATGAAGTGGAAGGAACATATAAGAATCGTTACGATGTCACGTTACTGGTAAATGGTCTTCCAATGGTTCATATTGAACTGAAACGAAGAGGCGTGGCCATTCGTGAGGCTTTCAATCAAATCAATCGATATCAAAGAGACAGCTTCTGGGCTGATTCAGGTTTATACGAATATGTACAAATCTTCGTTATTTCCAACGGCACAAATACAAAATATTACTCCAATACAACGCGTGATGCACATATCAAGGATATGAACAAAGCATCAAATCAGTCTAAACAGAAAACAAGTAACTCCTTTAAATTTACATCATACTGGGCGGATGCAAAGAATAAAACAATCCCAGATTTAGTGGACTTTACAAGAACTTTCTTTTCTAAACATACATTGTTGAATGTATTGACCAAATATTGTGTGTTTACATGTGATGAAATACTCATGGTCATGCGTCCTTATCAAATAGTTGCAACAGAACGTATCTTAAATCGTATCCTGATAACTTCCAACTATCATAAAGAAGGTACCTTGGAAGCGGGAGGATACATTTGGCATACAACAGGGTCTGGAAAGACTTTGACTTCATTTAAGACAGCACAACTAGCTACTGAATTTGCTGATGTGGATAAAGTATTATTCGTTGTTGATAGAAAAGACCTGGATTATCAAACAATGAAAGAATATGACAAGTTTCAAAAAGGGGCTGCCAATGGAAACACATCGACACGGGTTCTTCAGCGTCAGTTGGAATATGAGCAATCCAGAATCATTGTTACAACGATTCAAAAATTAAGCACATTCATCAGCAAGAATAAAAACCATCCTGTGTATCAGAAACATGTCGTTCTGATTTTTGATGAATGTCATCGAAGCCAGTTTGGTGAGATGCATACACGGATTATCAAGAACTTTAAAAAGTATCATATTTTTGGTTTTACAGGTACACCAATTTTTGCACAGAATTCAATCGGCGGAAAGAATCCGAACTTAAAGACAACGAGTCAAGCTTTTGGGGAACGACTTCATACATATACGATTGTAGATGCTATCAATGATGACAATGTTTTGCCTTTCCGTATTGACTATATCAATACAATGAAGAAAAAAGAGATTTCAGATCAAAAAGTACAGGCTATTGATACAAAGAAAGCAATTCAAGATCCACAAAGGATTCATGATGTTGTAGCATATATTTTAGAACACTTTGATCAGAAGACAAGAAGAAGAGGACAAAGCTATGAATACAAAGTTCTTGAAAATGTAAAGGAGGTTGCTAAAAATAAACGAATTAAAGAGCAGAAAAAGACACATCGTCTAAGTGGATTTAATTCTATTTTTGCAATTGAATCGATTCCTTTATTGATGCGATATTATGATGAGTTTAAGAAGCAAATGGAAACTTCTAGACGTGATTTAACAATTGCAACTATATTTAGCTTTAACCCTAATGAGGAACAACCGGAATCAGATGGGAACTTACCTGATGAATCTATGGATACCAATGGATTAGATAAACCATCTCGTGATTTCTTAGAAGCTGCTATCGACGACTACAATAAGAAATTTCATACACAGTACAACACTTCTTCAGAAGAATTTCAAAATTATTATAAAGATTTATCGTTGCGTATGAAGAATCGAGAAATTGATATTCTTTTAGTCGTTAATATGTTTTTAACCGGTTTTGACGCTACAACATTGAATACATTATGGGTAGATAAGAACCTGCGTATGCATGGCTTGATTCAAGCGTTTTCAAGAACAAATCGTATCTTAAACTCTGTAAAAACGTACGGTAATATAGTTTGCTTCCGTGATTTGGAAAAGGAGACCGAAGAAGCTATAGCCTTATTTGGTGATCGAGAAGCAGATAGTGTAGTACTATTAAAATCATTTAAAGACTACTATAATGGTTATACTGATGAAAAAGGACGTTATCATAAAGGATATAAAGAACTGATTGAAGAACTAACAAGCCAATTCTCCTTGACTGAAGGAGCTCCAATGACTGATCAAGATAAAAAAATTTTTATTAGTTTATTTGGCTCGATTTTACGTGCTAGAAATATTCTTTCCTCCTTTGATGAATTTGCCGGTCAAGAGATACTTTCAAAATTTGATTTTCAAGATTATCAGAGTAATTATCTTGATATTTATAATGAGTACAGGCCAGTACATCCAATAGATAAAAAGGAAATCAATGATGATATTGTCTTTGAAATTGAATTAATAAAACAAGTAGAAGTCAATATTGATTATATTCTTCAGTTAGTAGCAAAGTATCATGATACAAATTGTAAAGACAAAGAATTATTATTATCTATTCAGAAATCCATCTCTTCTTCACCTGAATTAAGAAGTAAAAAAGATTTGATTATAAATTTATTTTAAAGACTTAACAATAGTGATACTGTAGCTGAGGAGTGGAAAGAATATATCAAAGAATGTCGTACAGAAGATTTAAATCAAATTATAAAAGAAGAACGATTAAAGTTAGAAGAAACAGAACATTATATGGATGTTGCCTTAAAAGATGGTTACTTTAAATCCACAGGCTCAGAATTTGATCATATTTTGCCACCGGTAAGTCGTTTTGGTGGTAAACGTAAAGTAGTTAAGGATAGAGTTGCTAAGAAATTAAATGAGTATTACGACAAGTATTTTGATATTTTGTAATTAAATGTATAAAAAGGAAAGCCTTGATGACTTTCCTTTATACATTCTAATTTAATGATTGTTTAGCTTTCATCAATAACTCCGAAGAAACTCCGGTGATTTCCAAAATATAAGAATCCGATATTCCTTTTCTTAATAAGTTTTTTAAAATCATTAAAATACCATCTTCTCTACCCTCAGTTTTACCTAAGATTTTGCCCTGGGATCTTGCTTCCTCTCTCATTCTGTCTAATGATTCACACATTACGATGACCTCCTTTTCTTCTTCCTTGATCTGTTGATACAGCTCTTCATCTTTTGCCATGCTGGCAATAACTAATGCTACCTGCTTGGGTATGCCTT
>CABVDD010000046.1 GCA_902497095.1 uncultured Faecalicoccus sp. | reverse complement strand
CACGTGACCGCCGTGTGGTTATAGAGATACAAGGTGTCATTGCTGTTGCCATGGCCACTATCCATCCGGACCTTATAGAAGTTATCGGCTAATCTTTAATTTTTAATTTATAATTTTTAATTAATCATGTCTCTTTTAGAAGAAGCACTCCTCCTTCAGCGTGCCGCGCACGATCTGATGTATTTGGGTATGGACGGGAGTCCTATCTATAGTGATGACTTGTCGCGTCGTAATGGTGAAGTTTATCGTTTGACTACAACTTTATATAATTCCGGCACTTGGGGCACTACAGTGGAGGAACAGGCCAATGTGTGCCTCGCTCTTTTGATGGGTTACAGCGCCTCGTTTGTCGACCACGGTGAGAAACAGCAGCATGTTCAGGAGGTTCTGAACCGTTGTTGGGATATTCTGGATACTCTTCCCGCATCTTTGCTGAAGCTCCGTCTGCTTACTGCTTGTTATGGAGAGGTTTTCGATGAGCCTTTGGCAGATGAAGCTCACTCCATCATTGCTTCTTGGAATGTTGCATTGCTGACTGCCGAACAGCAGGAAGCTGTTGATGAGTTTCAGAACGTGATGGAGAATCCTTATCCGTGGGAGGAAGTGGAATGAAAATGTGTAAATAGAATTTCTCTTTGAAGAAAATTATCTTTATGTGAATAAAACTGCAATATTCTATAAGATAGCATTCAATTCCACTCCTTATTTTCTGAACCGTTGAAAGAGAGTGATTATGATTTGTGCCTCCTGATTGAGGAGGAAGTGACAACTTTCTCTTTTTTTGAATATCGTCGGAAGTAAAGAATCGTTGTGGTGAAAATAGGGGTGAACTTTAGCAAGGATACGCGTAATGTGAATAGATATATTGTGGAAGAATAACTAATATTTTATGCGCTGTACTTGGACTGTTGTCCAGGTAATAATTTGCAATAATCTTTGTCTGAATCTTTAAAGAATAGAGCTGTCCATGGTGCGAAGTGGAGCTTTATCGATAACATATCCAATTCTGGTGTTACCTTTTTGGTAGGCCTGATATTGGCCCGTCTCTTGACTCCTGCCGAATATGGCATTATGGCTATGATTGCTATCTTCATAGCTGTATCTAACTCTATTGTAGACAGTGGCTTTTCTAATGCACTGATACGGAAAGTACGTATTGATAGGGTAGACTACAATACGGTTTTCGTGTTTAATCTGATAGTTAGCATTGTTTTATACATCCTTTTATATACATCTGCCCCCGCTATCAGTCTGTTCTTTAAAGAACCGGTTCTTACAAATGTGCTGAGGGTAATAGGGTTGATTCTGATTGTTAATGCATTAGGTATCATTCCCCGTACCATATTGGTAAGAGGCATTGATTTTAAGACACAGACCAAAGTATCCATAATATCTTCCGTTTCAAGTGGATTGGTTGGCGTGGGTATGGCTATAATGGGCTTTGGGGTATGGAGCTTGGTGTGGCAACAGCTTTCCCGACAGATTCTGAATTCCTTGTTTCTTTGGATATTCTGTAAATGGATACCCCAATGGGAGTTCTCCATAAAAAGCTTCAAGGAGATGTTTGGTTTTGGTTATAAACTGTTGCTGTCCGGACTATTGGACACTCTTTATAAAAATATTTATTATGTAGTTATTGGCCGTTGTTACAGTCCTGCACAGTTAGGACAATATAGTCGTGCAGAGCAGTTCAATATGATATTTTCCAGTAATTTGACCAGTATTGTCCAGCGTGTCAGTTATCCGGTGCTTAGTTCCATTCAGGAAGAACCGGAACGTTTGCGTGAGGCTTACCGGCAGATAATAAAGACCACGATGCTTGTCACATTTGCTTGTATGCTGGGACTTGCAGCTGTGGCTAAACCTTTGATTATAATTCTGATTGGTGAAAAATGGCTGCCTGCCGTTTCTTTTTTGCAGATAATTTGTTTCAGCGGTATGCTTTATCCGCTTCATGCCATCAATCTGAATATTTTGCAGGTGAAAGGGCGTTCGGACTTATTTCTGAAATTGGAAATCATAAAGAAGACCATTGCGGTGTTTCCTATTCTGATAGGTATTTTTTATGGCATCGAATATATGCTGTGGGGGAGTGTCTTAACCTCTTTCATTGCTTATTTTTTAAACAGCTATTATTCTGCCGACTTGATACGCTATTCTACCATAGAACAAATTAGGGATGTGCTTCCGGTTTTTACGGTTTCTTTTACAATTGCTGCTGTCATGTGGCTTTTTTCCTTACTGGATATATCTGTTTATATTCAATTACCCACTCAGATTATAGTTGGGTTGACATTGGCTTTTGCTGTTTACGAAAGATTAAGATTACCAGAGTATCTTGAGGTAAAACGGCTTGGGTTGTCGGCTCTTCACAAAAAATAGAAAGTAAGCATATTTTTATAGTAAGATGGAAAATAAAGTGATTACTGTTACTTCTCCATTACTTCCTTCGCTTGACGATTTCATTCCTTATCTTCAGGATATCTGGAATCGTAAGTGGCTGACCAATAACGGTCATTATCATCAGGAACTGGAGAAAGCTTTGTGCGAATATTTAAAGGTACCTTATATCAGCCTTTTCACCAATGGTACTCTCCCTTTGATAGTAGCTTTGCAGGCATTACGAATTACCGGCGAAGTAATAACCACTCCATATAGTTTTGTAGCTACCACCCATGCTTTGTGGTGGAATGGAATCAAGCCGGTATTCGTGGATATCGACCCGGAAACTTGTAACATCGACCCAGAGAAAATAGAAGCGGCAATCACCCCTAAAACAACGGCGATTATGCCGGTGCATGTTTACGGCAAGCCTTGCGATACAGAGCGTATTCAGGCGATAGCAGATAAATATGGTTTAAAGGTTATTTATGATGCTGCTCATGTTTTTGGGGTAGAGGTGAACGGAAAGTCGGTATTGAACGCCGGAGATATGTCGACGCTTAGTTTTCATGCCACTAAGGTATATAATACCGTGGAGGGCGGAGCATTGATTTGCCACGATGAAAAGACCAAAAAGCGTATTGATTATCTGAAGAATTTTGGTTTTGCGGGAGAAACGGAAATTGTAGCTCCTGGTATCAACGGTAAGATGGATGAAGTTCGTGCAGCATTCGGCTTGCTCAACTTGAAGCAAGTGGATGTTGCGATAGAAGCCCGTCGTCAAGTGGCTATTCGTTATCGTGATGCTTTGCGGGAAGTGCCCGGCATCAGTTTTATGGAAGATATGCCTGGTGTACGTCACAACTACTCTTATTTTCCAATATTTGTGGATGCCGAGAAATATGGCATGACTCGGGATGAACTCTATTTTAAGATGAAGGAACGGAATGTGTTAGGTAGACGGTATTTCTATCCTTTGATAAGTGAGTTTTCTACATATCGGGGACTGGAATCGGCGCGGGCTGAAAACTTGTTGGTAGCGCATAAGGCGGCAAACAGTGTTATTTGCCTGCCGATGTATCATAGTCTCAATGAAATCGAAATAGATGAAATTTTGAATCTGATTATAAAATGAAGATATTAGTTTTGGCTGGTGGTGCTGACCAAATAGCCTTGATAAAAGAATTAAAGTGGAGAGGACATATAACTATATTAATTGATTATTTTCAGAATCCACCAGCAAAGAACTATGCAAATAAGCATATTGTAGCAAGTACTTTAGATATTGAAAAGGTTAAGGAGATTGCCATTACAGAGCAGGTTGGTTTAATATGTACTGCATGTACAGACCAGGCTTTATTAACTGTAGCTAAAGTATCTGAAGATTTGGGCTTACCTTGTTATATTGATTATAAAACAGCTTTAAATGTGACAAATAAGGCATTCATGAAATCTGTAATGGTTGCAAACGATATACCTACTGCTAAATATACGATTTTGCATGAATGCTGTTTGAAAGACTTGTCTAATTTCGAGTACCCTTTGGTTGTGAAACCCGTAGATTGTAATTCTTCTAAAGGGGTTAAAAAAGTAGAAGATGAAGAGTCACTTCGTTCCTCATTAAATAATGCGGTGAATTATAGCCGTACACATACAGCTATTGTTGAGGAGTTTATTTGTGGAGATGAAATCTCTGCTGACTTTTATATAGAAAATAGTAAAGCAAAATACTTGTGCGCTACAAAGTCTGTGAAGAGAAAGAATACGAACTCTTTTACTATAGTACAAAGTGTATATCCTGTTGTTAATTATGAGGAGGAAGTCCAATTGACTCAAATAGCTCAAAAAATAACTGATGCATTTCATTTACAGAATACACCATTGCTAGTGCAGTTGTTGCATCGGCAAAATGATTTTTTAGTCGTTGAATTTAGTGCAAGGATGGGAGGTGGATCAAAATACAGATTGATTGAGACTCTTTCAGGGGTTAATATTATGTCAAAATATGTGGATTTGATTTTGGGGCATTCTCCGTCTGTTTCTCCTTCAAAACAAGTTAATTATGCAGTTGTAAACTATGTATATTCCAAACCAGGAATTCTTAAACAAGTGGATGGGTTGGATAGTTTGAAAAATAAGTCTGTTATAGATGATTTTTTTTACTATAAAACAGCAGGAATGCAGATAGATAAAGCTGAAACTAGTGGTGATAGAGTTATCGGTTATTTAGTGACAGCAGATACTCAAGATGAACTTCTATATAAAACTCGTTACGCAGACTCTAATATCTGTGTCTTTGATATGAATGGATTTGACATTATGCTTCATGGATTAGTATGATGGTAAGTGATTTTAGGACACTTAAAATTTCGGTTATTGGAGCTGGTAATGGAGGGCAGGCTATAGCTGGTTATTGTGCTTCGCTGGGTATGAGTGTTTGTTTATATAATCGAAATATTGAGAAAATAGCTCCAATACTACAGACTCATACGATAGAATTGCAAGGAACCATTTTTTGTAAAGGTTATATTGATGTAATAACCAGTTCTTTAGAGACTGCTGCTACATATTCTGATATACTCATGATTGCTACGACAGCTACAGCTCATAGAGAAATAGCATCAAAGATGTGTCCTTATCTTAAAAATGGGCAAATTATTGTTTTGAATCCAGGAAGGACGTTGGGAGTATTAGATTTTTATTCAGTGATTAATGCAATGCGTCCTGATTTGGAGGTATTTATTGCAGAGGCTCAGACATTGATGTTTGCATGTAGGGAAACAGAACCTGGAAAAGTGAATATTATCGGTCTCAAAGATAAGGTTTTACTTTCAGGGCGCAGCCATGTGGAAACAGAATTTGTTATTCGTCATTTAAGTCCATTTTTCCCTTTTTTTATTCCTGCTTCAAATTTAATTCAAACAAGCTTGGAAAATATAGGCTCAATCTTTCATCCTTCTGTTGTTTTATTTAATGCGGCAACGATAGAAAGGAATATACCATTCTACTTTTATAGAGATATGACTCCTAAAATAGCTTCTTTTATAGAAAAGTTAGATAAAGAACGTATTGAAGTTGGAGAAGCATTTGGACAGAAATTAATGCCGGTTTCTGATTGGATAGTATATGCTTATCCTTCTACTGTGGGAAATACACTTTGTGAGAGGATGAAGAATAATCCTGCTTATTATGACATTTTAGCTCCAGGATCGATTTTTACACGACAATTGACAGAAGATATTCCTACAGGGCTTATACCTATGAGTGATTTAGGAAAAGCTGTTGGAGTCAAAACACCATTAATGGATTCAATTATTACTATTACGTCGTCTTTGTTGAATATTGATTTTAGACAAAAAGGGCGTACTCTTCTTAACCTTCATTTGGATAGGTTGAATAAAGAGCAAATAATAGATTATTTATCATGATTCGATTACATGAGAATGAGGTCTTCGGCCTGGTCAAGACAAATATTGACGTACATACTCTTGGAGTAACTACTTTAGAGAATTTACTTATAGACTGTGGTTATAAATGCTACATATCACCTAAGGAAGTTTCTATAGCTGTAGAGCAAATTCATAAACTAAATAATTATTCATTATTGCAACAATGGATATTGAATAATCACATTACAAGAGTTGGATTTAGTTATCGTTTAGACCCTCGCGAAGCTAAAGATTATTTTTGCCATATGTTTAATGAGCTAAAGAATCATAATCTTTTTGTTGAAAATGGTGGTAGTTTAAGAGGGATTTTCTTTGCAGGTTTGCCTGATGCATGCAGATTGGTTCAACAAGAATTAGGTTCTGATTTTTTGGTATTTCCTGGAGATGAGACTCCAATAGAATCATTAACGAAATTAGGAGTGCCTGATTGGAAATTACCTAAAGATTTAAAGCAAACTTCAGAGTACGATGACATGCGATGGAACTTTGCCAAAGAATTGATAAGTAGTGAAGAATATAAATTGTGCAGACCGAGTGATCACCTTGGATATAGTGAGGCTGGTGAGGCAGATGATAGTTTTATAAAAAGGTTACAGTATTGTAAGCAAAAACGTACTCTTCCTTTAATACGTGCTCATGTCGGTCCTTATAACCCCAACCGTGTAGAAGCTATTAAAGAGTTTATTTCTTGGGAAAAAGAATTAGCTTCGACCAGATTGTTGGATGTTTTATCTATAGGCTCCTCTCAATTAACTCAATCAAAGTTTGGTGAGGATTGGGAAGGGCTTCCTAATGGTGGAGGAGTACCAGTTAATTCTGAGCAAGAGTATAAAATGATAAAAGAGGCTGCCAAACCGATGTTGGTGAGAACTTATGCTGGTACGAAAGATATTCTTTGGATGGCAGAAATGCATGAAAGATGTTTAAATATATCATGGCATGCGCTTTCGTTCTGGTGGTTTTGTGAAATAGATGGTAGAGGAACCAATACTGTACTGGAAAATTTGAGGGAACATTTACAAGCAATTCATTTTATAACTAAAACTGGCAAACCGCTTGAACCCAATGTTCCACATCATTTTGCTTTCAGAGGTACGGATGATATAACTTATATAATATCTGGATATTTGGCAGCTAAAACGGCTAAAAAGCATGGTATAAAGAATTTGATATTACAAAATATGCTAAATACTCCCAAATATACCATTGGTCTTCAAGATTTAGCTAAAGGGAGAGCTATGCTGCGGTTAGTGAGAGAACTGGAAGATGAGCATTTTACTGTTCACCTACAGTCAAGGGCGGGTTTAGATTATTTTGCTCCAGATTTGGATAAAGCTAAGATACAACTTGCTGCTGTAACAGCGCTAATGGATGATATTGAGCCGGATAATGATAATAGTCCCGAGATTATTCATGTTGTGAGTTATAGTGAGGCCGTACGTCTTGCTACCCCTTCTGTTATTGAGGAAAGTATTAAAATCACATTAACGACTTTGAAGAAATATAGAGAGCAAAGACGCGCAGGGAAAATAGAGAATATGGCTTATAACCGAGAATTGGATGAACGTTGTGAATGCTTATATCAAGAAGCAAAAGAAGGTATTATTCTTTTGGAAAAATATATCCCAAATTTATATACAGCAGAAGGGCTTTATAGAGCATTCGAAGAAGGTTTTTTCCCTGTACCATATATGTTGGATTCAAGTACTAAATACTCAAAGGCAACCCAGTGGCGTACAGCTATTAAAGGTGGTGGTATTCGCGTTGTCAATGATAAGGGAGAAATTATACATACGAGTGATAGATATAGACAAATAATATTGAAGAATGGTCAACAATGAAATAGAATTTGCTCTAAATGAACGTTTCTTATTGCAGAAAGAATATTGGGGAGAGAATAAGCTTATTAATCAAATACAACCTGTTGTTTCTGTTACAGTAGCTACATATCAGCATGTTAATTATATAAGAAAGTGTCTTGATGGTATTTTAATGCAAAAAACGACTTTTCCTTATGAGATAATATTGGGAGAGGATGGCTCAATAGATGGTACACAAGATATCTGTAAGGAATATGCTGAAAAGTTTCCAGATAAAATTCGTCTGTTTATGCGAGATAGAAAATTATCTCAATATGTTGGCAAAAATGGCGAGGTAACCCGTTTTAATGGTGTTTGGAATAGAATGTCCTCAAGAGGTAAATATATTGCTTGGTGTGAGGGAGATGATTATTGGATTGATGATTTGAAATTGCAGAAACAAGTGGATTTTATGGAAGCTAATCCTCAATACTCAATGTGTTTTCACAATGCCCGACTTGTGGTTGAAAATTCACATTCATTTAATCTAATACCAGTAGAAAATCGGGACTACAATATAGGTGAATTATTTGATAAATGGGTTGTTCCTACTGCATCTATTTTAATGCGAAAAGAGGTGATAAAAACATTTGCTTTAGATTCAAGACTTTTAAATGGTGATATTTATATTGTACTTTCCGCTATATCAATAGGTAAAGTTTATGGTATGGCGGACGTTATGTCTGTATATCGTGTGCAAGATAATGGGCTAACTATAAAAAGAGCAAAAGACGATAATACCCTTTTACAAAAAAGGAATATTGAACATTATCATTTTCTAAAAGAAACTTTTCCTCAAATACCTACTTCCTTATACCATTATAAACTAAGTAATATCTATATAAACTTAGGGGTTATTTATGTTAAAAAAAATATTATAAAATCAGCATACTATATGCTAAAGGCATTAATGCACTCACCAAAATGCTTTATTGATAGATTATTAACTTTAATACATAAAATGCAGTGAAGAAATATGATTATTTAATTGTTGGGAGTGGTCTTTTTGGTGCTGTTTTTGCTCATTTAGCTCATCTGAAAGGTTTAAAATGCCTTGTGCTTGATATGAGACCGGTTGCTGGAGGAAATGTTTATTGTGAATGTATTGAAGGGATTAATGTCCATAAATATGGGGCACATATATTTCATACATCTAAAAAAGAAATATGGGATTTTGTAAATTCAATTGTAGAATTTAACCGTTATACAAATTCACCTCTTGCAAATTATAAAGGTAAGCTGTATAATTTGCCGTTTAATATGAATACATTTTATGCATTATGGGGAGTGAGAACTCCTCAGGAAGCAAAACTTATCATTGAACAGCAAAAGCAAGCTTATAATATAGGTGAACCTAAGAACTTAGAAGAACAAGCTATCAGCTTAGTTGGAAAAGATATATATGAAATATTAATAAAGTCATATACGGAAAAGCAATGGGGCCGTAAGGCAGTCGATTTACCTTCATTTATAATTAAACGTCTTCCTGTTCGCTTTGTTTATGACAATAATTACTTTAATGACAAATATCAAGGAATACCAATAGGTGGATATAACAAATTGATACAGGGACTTCTGGAGGGAACGGAAGTAAAACTTAATACAAACTATTTTGACCGAAAAGAAGAATGGGATGAATGTGCCGATAGAGTTGTGTTTACTGGGAAAATAGATGAATTTTATAACTACTGTTATGGCAAACTGGAGTATAGGACTGTCTGTTTTGAGGAGGAAATTTTAGATTGTTGTAATTATCAGGGTAATGCAGTTGTGAATTATACCGATGATGTTACGCCTTATACACGTATTATAGAACATAAGCATTTTGAATATTTTGGAGCAGATGTGGAAAAGTGCTATAAAACAGTCATATCCAAAGAATATTCTTCAGAATGGGTTGAAGGAAGCGAAGCGTATTATCCAATAAATGATGCAAGAAATCAGGAATTATTTGCAAGATACAATGAGTTATCTAAAATGGAAAATAAAGTCATTTTTGGAGGTCGGTTGGCTGAGTATAAATATTATGATATGGATAAAGTAATAGAAAGTGCAATTTGTTTATTTAAAGAATATGAATAAAAAAGTAGCAGCTATAGTCGTAACATTTAATCGTATTACTTTGTTGAAAGAATGCATTGAAGCTTTGCGCAAACAATCATATGCTGATTTTTCAATAATTGTAGTAGATAATGGCTCAACAGATGGAACTAATTTGTGGTTAAGCGAGCAAGGAGATTTAATTGTTGTTAAACAAGAAAATTTAGGCGGTGCAGGAGGCTTTTATGCAGGTATTCGTTATGCTTGTGAGCATGGATTTGAATATTCTTGGATAATGGATGATGATGTTGTGGCAAACATTAACTCATTGGAAAATTTGATGAAGCATTGTGATGATGTAAACGGCTTTTTGTGTAGCCATGTTCTAGATTTGAACTCTTATCCTTGTAATGTCCCTAAGATATCTATGACTAAATCAAAAGTTACAGGAGAATTGTTGTGGGGGGAAAAAATAGATAAAGGACTTTTGAGAGTTGATGTAACTTCTTTTGTTTCTTTGCTTTTTCGGAATTCACTTGTTTATGAGATAGGACTACCTTATAAAGAATACTTTATCTGGGGTGATGATACTGAATATACTACTCGTATTAGCATGCGGTATTCATCATATATGGTGTTGGATAGTGTTGTCGTCCATAAACGGAAAATACAAGGTGTGTTGTCTATATTTACGGAAAAAGATAAGAATCGAATAAAAAATTATTTTTATGCTTATCGAAATAGAATTCATGGACAACATTCTTTTGGTAAATCCTTTTTATGGTGCTGCTATTCTATAATGCAGGCGTTGAAATTGCTGTTTACAGGTAATTTTTATAAAGCTTATATTGTTTGTAAAGCAACACTTTGTTCACTATTCTTTTCTCCACAAATAAAATTTCCTGGTACACGTTAGAGTATGTTAGAATTAAGTTGCTTCTTTATTCTATTACTATTTCTTTTTTGCTATTTTTATACAAAATCCTTTTTTCACCCTTCAGTCATAATTTGCTCTGTATGGGGGGGATTATTGTTGGCTTACTCTTTTTTCGATCATCCATTGTATGATTTGTCAAATCGTTTTTTTTATGTTTTGTGGTTATGGATTCTTCCCTTTTGTCTTTGTTCATTAGCTTTTTCAAGAAGAGTTATTAAAATTTCATGTAAAATAAAATCAAATGACTTTAATGCGGAAGTTTTTAAAAAACTATACCCTTATGTCATTGGATTTTCACTTTGCTTTATTTTTCTCTTTATTTTTTATTCCAGAGGTGAAATAGCTGCTATAAGAGAATTATTATTAGAAGAAGAATTAC
Source organism: uncultured Faecalicoccus sp. (assembly GCA_902497095.1). Taxonomy (GTDB): domain Bacteria; phylum Bacillota_I; class Bacilli_A; order Erysipelotrichales; family Erysipelotrichaceae; genus Faecalicoccus. The sequence goes on along the minus strand of CABVDD010000046.1, from coordinate 3,955 downwards.
CTCCCTTATTGAAATTAGGATTTTATTTAAGTTCATTTTTCAGTATTTATACTTTTTATGCTATACTCAACTATAAATATTTATCCAAGAAAAAAATAGTAATGCTGTTAGTACTAATACTAATAATATCGCTATTAAAAAGTAATAAAACAAGCTTTATAGCTCTATTTTGCGGTATTCTTTATTGTTTGTATAAAAATGGAAAATTGCGCATAAAATATTTATTAATCTCTATCTTGGTTTTGTTAGGCCTTGTATCATTAGTCTCGATAGGGAGAGCTGATTACAACTTTGAATCAGATTCGGGAGTGTTGAATTTTGTTTATATCTATACTTTATCTCCTTTAACTGCTTTTGACTCTCTAATTAATAATGAGATAACGATATCTGAAGGCACTATAGGGAGTTCAACGTTTACTTTTTTGTACAAAATATTAGCTATATTTGGCATTCCACTTAAGTTTAGCGATTTAGGTACATGGGTGTACGTACCTTTGCCTACAAATGTTTTTACAACATTAAGAGGTTTTTATATGGATTTTGGTTGCTGGGGTGTTACTTTAATTAGTGCTTTTTTAGGAAGTATTTGGGGGGTTCTATATAAATTCCAAGAAAAAAATTACGGGATATTTGTTATGTTTTATGCAAGTATGGTGTTTTCTCTTTTTATTCAATTTTTTGGAGATTATTTTTTTTATACGATGTCTGTAACAATTCAATATCTTTTTTTCTCTTTTCTTCTACAGTCAAAATTTAAGGTTAAGAAGAAACTTCATCAAAATAAAAAATGAAATATGTTTAAGGACGTTTTAGTAATATCTGCCGTGAATTTGGTTGAGGGTGGGACATTGACTATATTAAATAACTGCCTTTCATTTTTGAATTCAAATTCATTCATTTGCAATAATTATCGTGTGATTGCATTGGTCCATAACAAAAATACATTTCATTTTGAAAACATAGAATTTAGGGAATTTCCTTTAGCAAAAAGGAATTGGTTTTTCAGAATGTATTATGAATATATAGGTTTTAATAAAGTATCCAAGTCTTTAAAACCTAAATTATGGTTGTCACTTCATGATATGTCTCCTATAGTAACGGCAGAACGTAAAGCTGTTTATTGTCATAATTCGACTCCGTTTTATCATGTGAAATTGAATCAAATCCGATATTCCTATAAGTTATATTTATTCTCTGTTTTCTATAAATACATATATCGTATAAATATAAAATCAAATACTTACGTTATAGTTCAACAGCAATGGTTACGTAATGCCTTTGCTGAAATGTATAAACTGGATAAGCATAAAATTATAGTATCATATCCTTGTGAGCTACCGCAAGAAAAAAAGCTTACGATGCATTTCCCTTCATTGTCGCCTTTGTTCTTTTTCCCATCTTTATCAAGACCTTTTAAAAATTTTGAAATTATATGCAAAGCAGCAGATTTGCTGATTCAAAGAGGAATTACGAATTTCAAAGTCGTTCTGACTATTAATGGTAGTGAAGATTTATACTCAAAAGAAATAGTGGGTAGATATAGGAGGAATCAGAATATCGACTTTTGTGGTCGGCTGTCATACAGTGATGTTTGTGAAACATATCTAAAATCTACCTGCTTAATATTTCCTTCGAAACTGGAAACATGGGGACTCCCGGTTTCTGAATTTATTCAATATAGAAAACCTATGATTTTATCAGATTTGCCATATGCTCATGAAGCTGCTTCAAATGCAGAAAAAGTAGCTTTCTTTGATAGTGACAATGCACTACAATTATCATACTTAATGGAGGATGTGATAAATAATGATTTATCTCGGTTTGGTAAGGTATGTTCACAGCAATTGAATGCTCCTTATACAAAATCATGGAAGGAGTTGTTTGATTTATTGTTAAATTAATTTGTTGCATATAAATATGTATGATATAACAGCTACTATCGTCTTGTATTGTAATAGCAAAGTATTATTATCTAAAGCTATCAATAGTTTCCTAAATACTCATCTGAGTGTGAAATTATATCTTGTAGACAACTCCCCTTCAGATGAGCTTAAGTGTATGTGTACGAGCGAAAATATTGAATATTTTTTTATGAATTCTAATAATGGATTTGGAGCTGGGCACAATTTTATTATGAGGCAGCCTGAAAAAATGGGTAAATATCATCTGGTATTAAATCCTGATGTTTATTTTGATGCAGGCACTTTAGAAAGCTTGTTCGATTATATGGAGGCTCGTGTTGATGTTGGCAATGTGATGCCACGTATAATTTATCCGAATGGGGAGTTGCAATATTTGTGCAAACTTCTTCCTACTCCTATGGATTGGATAGGTCGGATGTTTATTCCATTTAAAGGGATAAAAAAGAAAATAAATAACTCTTTTGAGATGCGTTTTGCAGATTATAATAAGGAAATGAATGTTCCATATTTATCCGGTTGCTTTATGTTCCTTCGAAAATCTGTAATTGAAGAGGTAGGAGTATTTGATGAGGGGATATTTATGTATGGAGAGGATACAGATTTGAATCGTCGTATTTATCAAAGATGCAGAACAATGTATTATCCTGAAGTAACAATTACTCATGCATTTGAAAAAGGCTCACATAAAAGTTTTCGTCTTTTTTGGATACATGTAAAAGCTGCTTTTTACTATTTAAACAAATGGGGGTGGCTCTTTGATAAAGAGAGACAAAAAATAAATGAAAAGACAAGGTCTATGTACTTTTCTAAAGAGTTATGTAATGATAGTATTATATTATCAAAGAAATAAAGAGTTCGTGTTAGGTCAGTTAAGTTGTTTTTTATGAAACTATTATTTACAGGAGCATCAGGCTTTTTAGGTAGTATCGTGTGTCCTCTTTTGCGAGAAAATTATAATGTTGCCACTATTGGTTTATTACGCCAAGATGATTATATTGTTGATATAGCAAAAAAAGTACCCATATTACATGAACGATATGATGTTGTACTACATGCTGCTGGTAAGGCTCATTCTGTGCCTAAGACTGAAGAGGAGAGGCAAGCTTTTTTTGATGTAAATCTTCAAGGAACCCAAAACCTTTGTGCTGCATTGGAAAAAGTAGGTGTACCAAGAGCTTTTATATTTGTTTCTACTGTTGCTGTATACGGCTGTGATTATGGCGAGAATATAACCGAGAAACATCCTCTGCGTGGGAATAGCCCTTATGCCATGAGCAAGCTTTTGGCAGAAGAATATCTTCAGAAATGGTGCTATGAGCATAATGTCGTTTTAGGAATAATTCGTCCTTCATTAATCGCAGGACCCAATCCTCCGGGAAATTTAGGAGCAATGATTAATGGTATTCGTTATGGACGATATTTCGGTATAGCAGGAAGTCAAGCCCGAAAGAGTGTATTGATGGTGCAGGATATTGCTAAACTGATTCCTTTGTTAGTCGAGAAAGGAGGGATATATAATGTCTGCGACAGTTATCAACCTACTTTCAGAGAACTCGAAACGGTTATTTGTAATCAGTTGGATAAATCTTTGCCATTATCAATACCATACTGGATAGCAAAATGCATGGCTTTAGTCGGTGATTGCTTAGGAAAGAAGGCTCCTATTAATTCATTAAAGCTAAAGAAGATAACAAGGTCTTTAACGTTCAGTAATGAGAAGGCAATGCGTGAGTTAGGTTGGAAGCCTACAAATGTTTTGGAAAACTTTAAGGTAGAATGAGTATATATTTCTGGATAATATTAGCTGTAATTGGTATAGCCTCCTTCTTGTTTATTTGTATTCAGTTTTGGTTTTATTGGATAAACAATAGTGAATAAAATGTATTACTTGATAGTCTTGGTTCTGCTGTTTTTGGCAGAACTTTTTTATTTTAGGGTGGCTGATAAGTGCAATATCATCGACAAGCCCAATGAGCGCAGTTCCCATACGAAAGTGACTTTACGCGGTGGTGGGATTATTTTCTATTTCGGGG
>CABVDD010000045.1 GCA_902497095.1 uncultured Faecalicoccus sp. | reverse complement strand
GTTTGTCTTTTTTCATAGAACCTCCTTTATTCCAAGATAAAGAAGATTATATCTGTTTGATTATTACAGGTGACATTTTCGCTTAACGAAGGGTGACATTTTTCCTTAATGGCGACAAAAAATTGATTTTTTCTTTACAGACAAAGATAGATTTGATATTATATACAAGCAAAGAAATGGAAAGCTAGAAGTACCCTTCTCACCTGATGTATTGTGTACATAGGTCAACAGCCAGTTCAGAAATGAATTTGACTTTTAATGTGGGTACAGTGCGTACCCATTTTTTTATGGAAAAGGTAGGTGTCGAATATCAATAACAGAAAAGTTGCCCCAAATAACGTAAACGATGATTTGTTTAACGAAAAGATCCCATTCAAAGAAGTTCTGGTCATCAATGCCAATGGAGATCAATTGGGTGTTATGTCAAGAAAAGAGGCATTGGACATTGCATACAATCAAAATCTTGATTTATTGTGTGTAGCTCCCAAGGCAAGACCAGCCGTTTGTAAAGTTTTAGATTATGGACGTTATCATTTTGAACAACAGAAAAAGGCGAAAGAAGCAAAACGTAAACAACATGTTGTGGAAATCAAGTCTTTGCGTCTGTCACCCATCATTGATACCCATGATTTTGATACGAAGTTAAAACATGCTCAGAAATGGATCGGGGCGGGAATGAAAGTCAAAATTGATATGCGATTCCGCGGACGATTGATTACTCGTCAAGAAGTTGGAAAAGAAATTATGAATGATTTCTTAGATAAGATGAGTGAAATTGCAGTCGTAGAAAAGAAACCTTCTTTAGAAGGAAATACGATGTCAACGGTGTTAGCACCTAAGAAAAAATAAGGAGGATAAAACTATGCCTAAAATGAAGAGCCACAGAGGATTGGCAAAACGTGTTAAGAAAACAGGTTCAGGGAAACTGAAGAGATCTCATGCTTACACTTCTCACCGTTTCCATGGAAAAACAAAGAAACAACGTCGTCATTTAGCTAAATCATCTACGGTACATGCTACTGACTACAAACGTATCAAGGAAATGTTAGTGAAATAGGGAGGAATAAAGAATGGCAAGAGTAAAAGGCGGAACTGTATCACGCGCTAGAAGAAAAAGAGTTTTAAAGCTAGCTAAGGGATATTTTGGTTCAAAACACACATTATATAAAACTGCAAATGAGCAGGTAATGCATTCATTCAAATACGCATATAATGACCGTCGTAAATTAAAAGGAAATATGCGTAAATTGTGGATCACTCGTATCAATGCAGCTGCACGTATGAATGATCTTTCATATTCTCGTTTAATGCATGGATTGAAATTGGCTAATATCCAAATTAACCGTAAAATGTTATCAGAAATGGCAATCCACGATGCTCAAGGATTTGCCAAACTTTGTGAAGAAGCTAAGGCTGCTTTACAATAGTTCGTATACAAGCGACTCATTGGGTCGCTTTTTTTGTTTATAGATAGACTGAAAATATAGAATAAAGTATAACATAATTTAAATGAACAAATTTTAAAAATAGATGATGCATAGAAGTTTTGAAAACAATCATTTTTATATTTAATATTCTTATGTTTTGACAAAAAACGACTTGAGCAGGATTGCATTTTTTAACATAAGAATATAAAAAATTCCTAGACATAATAAAACATATAAGAACATGATAATAAATTAAATCATGAACTCTATACTAAAAAACTTTTAGAAAACAAAATCGATCAAAAAAATGATGATATCACGCATATTCAACATTTGATTTTAGAAGTAAAAGATGTGTTTAGTACAAAATAAACAGCCATAAACGCAAAACAAACGTATATAAAAAGATTACAGGAGCAGTTAAATAATTTAGATCATGCGAAAATGCAGGCTAAGAAAAATGTATCAGACAAAGAAAATGCATTACAGATGGCGCAAAGTCTTCAATCAAAAAGTGAGCTTAAAGTAAATGATAGCCAGGAATTGATACAACGACTATCAGAAGAATTGGCTACACATCAAATTAAAAAAACAGAAAGAGGAGCTGATGTAACCTGATTTTTAAATGATTTAGAAACAGTACTAGAACGATATAAAGAAGTTTCAAATCACTATGAAATGTTAGAGAATAAAAAGAATATGCAACTGGATGCAAAACAAGAATATGAAAGAAGTAAAAATCAAGTAAAGGAACTAGAAGCTTTTATTGATACAAGTTTAAATAATCAATTGAGTTATCTACAAGAATTAGAAAATACAAATAGTAAGATCAAAGAAATGAAATTAAAATTACGTGTATTTGAATCTTTACAAGAAGAAGTAAAAACTGTTATAGAGGGGAAACAACCTGTATTTTTTGATTCTTCAGATCCTTTTGTTTTAAATGTGAGAAGTTTGTATCCTTTGTTAGCGCAAATAAAAGCACAAAGAGATAAGGCAAAAGAAAGATGGGATAGAGTAAAAGAAGAATCAGAACCGTATGAATTTTCTTATTTTGCGGCATTAAAGCTTTATAATGATGCGAAGGTTGAGTATGATCAACTTATAGAGCAGATGAATCAAAAGTTAGAACAAGAATTACGATAATTAACATAACAAGAAAAAGTAGAAAAACAATCTAAGAAAATGTCTACGGCTCATTCATTCGATTTATCTGTCATGATGACATTGACTGCAGCTTCTGGTGGTGTTATTTTGTTGTCGCAAAAAAGAAAAAATCAAGACATGTATTCTAAATTGAAATAGTTTAAAGCCGGCAAAGATTGCCGGTTTTCTTTATTTAGCACAAAAAAACTTGACAGATGTTAATAGTTAGTCTAAGCTAATTATAGAAGTTAGATAAAACTAACCGGAGGTAAAATTATGAAATTTGTATATGCTTCTCGAACTGGGAATGTAGAAAGTCTTGTATCAAAACTTGGAGTTGATGCATTGTTTATTCAATCTGGTGATGAAACTATGAAGGAGCCATTTGTTTTATTTACGTATACGGATGGATATGGAGACGTACCTGCAGAAGTTCAATCATTCTTGGTGAACAATGGACAAAATCTGAAAGGCGTAATTGTTTCTGGAGATACAAGTTATGGTGAAGCGTATTGTCAGGCAGGTGATAAGATTGCGGATGAATATGGCGTTGAATGTCTGTATAAAGTAGAAAATGCTGGAGAAGCATCAGATATAGAAGCGATTCAAACAATGTTATCTCATGTGTAAAGAATATGTATTGTTTGAAGAATTATTAGCTTATCATTGTGCCCCTGCTTTAAAGGGATATAAAATGGCTAATATGTTTCACGTAACTAGGCAACAATTTCCTAATGCAGAACAAATAGTTCTAGATTACAACAAGAAATTTAAAGAAAAAGGATTGACTTTCCGCATCATGCAGGCAGAACAACCACGTATCACATTTTATGTATATTCAAAAGAAAAAATTTTTGAAACCTTAAAACAAGTTGAGATTAAAACTTTTCTAAAACAACTTGGATATCCTGTAAGCTCACCTTCTGCCTGCTTGGATTTTTTAGAAACTCGAATGAAAGAATCAACGTATCCCCATGAAATAGGTTTATTTTTAGGATATCCATTGGAAGATGTTCTGGGATTCATAAACAATAAAACGTGTTATTGTATTGGTGCTTGGAAAGTATATGATCAAAAAAATGTAACACGTTCTAAATCTTTATTTACACTTTTTAATATCCTTCGCGATCAGCTGATCAAGGCGGTAGACAATGGGTATCCTATAGAGCAAATTGTCTAAATAGTTTTATAAAAACAGCATTAAATAACTGTATTCTTAAAATCGTTTGGCTTGACTTGATCTAAAAGTTAGAATAAACTAACATTATCGATTTTGTATTAAAATCGATTTAAATCTATATTCTAAATGGAATATAAAAAGAATATTATGAATTTATCGGAATACAAAAATTAAAATATGAAAAAATGGAAAATTCGTTTGAATCGTATTTGATAAGTGTAATGTTCTTTGTCAAAATGGTGATTTTCAAAATATTGTTAATACAATGTTTTGGATATAAAACAACAGAAAGTTGTCGTAGAAAAAACTTGGAGATATTTTCTATTTTCAAGTATGATTTGCACTCTTTGATCGTATTTTAATTTCTATGTACAGAAAAAAAGATACATAGATTCATTTAAGAACTTCCTTATTATACCTATAACCTTACCTTATTTAACTTTTAAGAACGATCAAAGAAAAAGCCCTTAGGGGCTTTTTGTGCGAAAGGAGAGAAGTGATGCAAGAACTGGGACAATCTTTAGAAGATTATTTAGAAGCAATATTTATTTTAGAAAGACAACTAGAATCTGTACATAATATTGATATTGCCAGTTATTTAGGATATTCAAAGTCAAGTGTTTCTCATGCGCTAAAACTTCTTCAGACTAATGAATTGATTTCAATACAGGAAGATAAAGCCGTTGAACTGACTAAACAAGGGCGAAAAACAGCGCAGCATGTTTATCAAAGGCATGAATTTTTTACGAAGATGTTACAACAAATCGGTGTTGATAAATATACAGCGGAAGAAGATGCATGTCGATTAGAACATGTGATTAGTGATGAAACCTTTCAAGCCATTAAAAAGTATTATGAAGTTCATGAAATAACAAAATAACAGAAAGAGGATATATGGTTTTAGGCATATATTCTTTTTTTATGCATAATTCATCGTAAATTTCAAGTTATATGCATCTAATTAGTCTTGACTTATTTTTTGAGTAAGCGTAAACTAACTTTGTAGTTAGAAATGACTAATTAAATAGAACTAACCAAGGAGGTGCGTTATGCCATTAACATTTGCACAAATAAATACAAGATATGTCATTACTAGAATCAGTGGCCAGGATAAAGTAAGGACACATTTACGTAATTTAGGTTTTGTCGAAAATGAAACGGTTTCAGTTCTTCAAAGTATCCAAGGTAATTTAATTGTTGAAATTAAAGGAATACGAGTGGCAATTGATAAATCGTTGGCCAATCGCATCATGGTTTAAAACTAAGGAGGTATGAGAGATGAGGACATTAAAAGAATGTAAACCTTCTGAAAAGGTCGTAGTTAAAAAAATCACTGGAACAGGTGCAGTAAAACGACGGATTATGGATATGGGTATTACTAAAGGAACAGAGCTTTTTATTCGTAAAGTGGCTCCCTTGGGAGATCCGATAGAATTAAATATTCGTGGATATGAATTGTCAGTACGAAAACAAGATGCACAAATGGTTGAAGTAGAATAATGGAGAGAAGAATATGGAAATTAAAATCGCATTAGCTGGAAATCCCAATAGCGGTAAAACAACTTTATTTAATCATTTAACTGGATCCAGGCAACGTGTAGGGAATTGGCCAGGTGTTACAGTTGAAAAAAAAGAAGGTTCTTTAAAAGGAAATCATGAAGTAACCATCCAGGATTTACCGGGTATTTATTCTCTTTCACCGTATTCTTTAGAAGAAGTGGTGTCGCGAAATTATCTGGTTCATGAAAAACCGGATGCGATATTAAATATTGTGGATGGTACAAATATTGAACGAAATCTTTATTTGACAACACAGCTTTTAGAACTGGGAATTCCTATGGTCGTGGCTGTAAATATGATGGATTTGGTTGAACGTAATGGAGATACGATCGATATTCATAAACTTTCTAAAGAACTAGATTGTCCTGTTGTAGAAATTAGTGCCTTAAAAGGGAAAGGAACTAACAAAGCAGCTTTAAAGGCTGTTGCGATGGCAAAAGATAAAAAAAGCGCGAGTCTTCCTTCTATATATTCTGATGAATTAAACAGCGTTTTATCGAAGATTGAAAGTTGTATCAAGAATCAAATCGATGCGTCTATGGCTCGTTGGTATGCGGTGAAGATATTTGAGCGTGATGAAAAAATTGATGAAATGATTCAAATCGAACATACAGACAAAAAACAAATAGAGTCATGGATTGAATCAATAGAGAAAAAAATGGATGATGATTCTGAAAGTATCATAACTTCTCAAAGATATGACTATATTACAAAAATTGTCAATTCTGCAGTTGATAAGAAGGCAAAACAACATGAATTGTCTGTTTCGGATAAGATCGATAAAATTGTGACAAATCGTATTTTGGCTTTACCTATCTTTATTTTGATCATGTATGTTGTTTATACGATAGCGATGGGCCAAACATCGATTTCTTTTGGTACGATGGGAACGGATTGGGCCAATGATGTATTATTTGGACAAATAGTGCCTAATTTTTTTGGAAACATCTTAACAAGTTTACATGTGAATGAAGTTTTATATGGATTGATCATGGATGGCATTATCGGAGGTGTTGGTGCTGTATTAGGATTTGTACCACAAATTCTGGTATTGTTCTTGTTGTTGTCGATCATGGAAGATATTGGTTATATGTCTCGTGTGGCCTTTATCATGGATCGTATTTTCCGACGTTTTGGATTGTCTGGAAAAAGCTTTATACCTATGTTGGTTGCGTCTGGATGTGGTGTACCAGGAATTATGGCAAGTCGTACCATTGAACAAGATAGAGATCGTAAAATGACGATCATGACTACTGGCTTTATTCCTTGCAGTGCTAAAATGCCTATTATAGGCTTGTTTGCCGGAGCTATATTTGGTGGCAGTTCTTTAGTGGCAACCAGTGCTTTTGTGATTGGTATTGCAGCTGTGATCATCAGTGGTATCATCTTGAAAAAATTTAAAGCTTTTGCCGGTGAGCCTGCTCCATTTGTCATGGAACTGCCGGCTTATCATCTTCCAAGTATAGCAAATGTTCTTCGTGCTACTTGGGAAAGAGGCTGGAGTTTTATTAAACGAGCCGGAACAATTATCTTATTGAGTTCGATCATCTTGTGGTTCTTACAAGGATTTGGTTTTACAAATGGACAATTTGGAATGGTCGAAGACAACAATACCAGCTTGTTAGCTAATATAGGAAGTGCTATTGCCTGGATCTTTGCCCCACTTGGTTGGGTTGGCGATATGGCTTGGAAAGCTACAGTGGCTACATTCACTGGCTTGATAGCAAAAGAAGAAGTAGTCAATACATTTGGTGTTCTGTACAACTTTGCCGAAGTATCGGAAGAAGGAAATGAAATTTGGGCGATGATAGCTCGTGATTTTACACCGATTGCGGCTTATAGTTTTATGATATTTAATTTATTATGTGCTCCATGTTTTGCCGCAATGGGAGCTATTCGAAGAGAGATGAACAACACCAAGTGGACTTGTATATCCATTGGTTATATGTGTTTATTTGCTTATGTAGCTTCTTTGATCGTATATCAGCTAGGTGGCCTTGTACTTGGTGAAGTTTCCTTTAACTTTTGGACGATCATTGCCCTTGCATTATTGATTCTTATTGTATATCTTTTATTTAGACCGGGTTATAAACCGAAAGAAGAAACTGTAAATTTTCAAAAAATGCAGTCGGCTAAATAGAAAGGAGCGTAAGAATGGGAGATTTTGTCGTATCTGTAGTTTTAGTGATCATCTTAATTTTTGTGATTCGTTCTATACGATTACAAAGAAAAAATTCAAAAGGATGTCATGGAAATTGCTCATCTTGTGCTTCTGGAAGCTGCCATCATGATTGGAATGCGATACAAAAAGAAATCAAAATGAAAGAACAGACAAAATGATATGATCCCATCTTTACAGATGATTATAAAAGCAAGCTGTAAAGATGGGATTTTTTATGAGATCCGTTCAAAATGGAATGTGATAAAAGGTAAAATATGTATTACGATAGGTTTAGTAATCCTGTGATTTGACTAAGTTTACCTAAAAAGTGTAATATAGATGTGATTTATGATTTGGAGTGATAAACATGGCAGACCAAAAAAATAAAGAGCAAAGTGCATTAGAACAACTCAAAGCACTTCAGGAAAAAGAAACGATATCTTCTTTACAGATCAATGAACCGGATTTGAAAGGATTTGATGCATCAAGTGTATTTGAAATCGATACACCGCCAAAGGAAGAGCCAAAACATAAAATTTTTGGCAAGCGGTCCCAAAGACATGCACAGGTCAAAGTAAAAGCATCGGTCTTTGATAATGATGATGTAGAAGTGGAAGATATTTTTGTGGCAGAAGGTTTAAAACCTCAGCCTTTAAAACGCTCACAAAAAAGACATGAAAAACCGCATACTGTACAACAGGAAGAACCAGTATTACAACAAGAGCAACTTGCACCAGTTGTAGAAGAAGTTAAAGTTGAATCAGCTTCGGTTGAAGATGAAGTATTAAAACAGGAAGAAGAATTAGTTGAAGAAGTCCAGGAAACATCAAAAGAAGAACCAGAAGTCATTGAAGAAACGGTAGAAGAAGTTGTAAGTGAACAACCAGAAGAAGAAAAAATAGTTGAAGAAGAAATTGAAGATTCAGAAATTGAAACATCTTTAGAAGATGAAAATCAGTATGATGAAGATGATCTGTATGTAGAAAATAAAAGATTTCTTTTATCACAATACGATAAAGAAGAAGATTATTTGGAAGAACAGTCAAAAGAAGGCTTCCATTATGTAAGAAATGTAGGAAAAAAATATTTCTTTGTTAAAGAAGAGCCAAGAGACTATTATTATTCCATCTGTTATTTTGTCGTAGAGCCATCTGCTCATGAATGGAGAAAGTGGGAAGCTGATGGTTGGAAATTGGTATCTCGTGTACCTGCAAAGAAGAAAAAAGATGCCGGTTGGTTTGTCTTTAGAAATGAATTGCAGGGAGATGACTTGAAAAAAGAAATTCCAAATGAGGCAGAAAAGTTCAAATTCTTTAAAAAACATGCCAACTCTTGTCGATCTACCATGTTTTTATTCTTTATTTGTATGGCTATATGTGCCTGTGCAGCATACTTGCAGTATTTATTTAATGGATTTATTGCGGTAATTGCGGCTTGTGCTGTTTTATTTTTAATCTCATTTATCTTCTTTTGCATGTATGGAAGAATGCTTGCCAGTTCCAAGAAAAAAGTTCGATTATTAAAGGCAAGACTTCGTGTACGTGAAAGGGAAGAAACATTTAAAAATGAAGGTTTGATCTTGGATGATCAAACAGAAGAAGATCTGGATTCGCAATGGGAGGATCTAGATGATGAACAAGACGATGATATTGAAGAAGTCGAAGAAGAAGATTCCTTTGAAATAGAAGAGGATGAACCAAAAAAGAAACGTCGTTTTGGAAAAAGAAAAAATAAATAACATAAAAAAAGAATGAAGTTTTTAGAAGGCTTCATTCTTTTTCATACGTTCTAAAATATAAGAAATTCGCTTATTCATACCTGGATGATCATACTCTAATAACTCAATCAATGGATGTGGGTTAATATCGATCAGTTCATCAGAAGAAAGCTTTTTGAATGTTTGAATGAGTGCAGATCCATAACCATGGTCAACGCTATTAAAATCCGCTTCTTGTTCTTCTTGACAAGAAACATAGTTTCTAAAGAGTTGCCAGAGGAATAAGAAGGGCTTACAAAAAGTTAAAACGATGCTGCATGTTAAGTAGTAGTTTGTATATGCTAGATGAAAATCGGTGTTGATCATTGTATTGAATGTTAAGAAAACAGATGCATGATACACAAGATATACCAGGCAGAAGAAAAGAAATATAGCCAAAGCATATCCAGTATAATTCCAAATGTTTTTCTTATGTTTTAAATGTCCGATCTCATGTAATAAAACGGCATATAATTCTTCTTGTGAATTTTCTTCCAGGAAGTTATCCGCAATGCCAAATTCTCGATAGCCTAAAAATTTTAAGAGAAAGGCATTTTTAGAGTTTGACTTTTTAGATTCATCATAGACTTTGATATGATGTACTTTCTTTTTTGATTCTTTTAAAAAACTAAGAATCTGTTGACGTAAGGCTCCATCTTCCAGTTCGGTAAATGTATATTGAAGGCGCATGGTAAATAAGCTGATCAAGCTTAAAGTCATCATTATTATGAAGCCTGCGGCAACAAGAAGAGCACAAATTAGAAAGGCATGCAATAATGAAATTGAAAAATTGTTGGTCCATGTACCCAAGTGCGTACCGATCCATACTAAAAAGCTAAGCAATATCATCAACATGATAAATCCTGTAATCTTTTGAATACAAAAATCTTTAAAAAAGTCTTTTTTAGTTTGATGGTTCAAGCCATACTTTTCTTCAATCGTGAAAGTACTGTAATATGAAGTTGGCATATCTATGATGCATTCGATGATTGTAAATGTCAGTAAGGTCTTGCATACACAAATATAAGGGTTTGCATCTTGCATCCATGTATAAAAAGGGGAAAGAATACAGAACAACTGCAAACAAAGTTCAAATATCTGATTGAAGATAAAAATCTTTCGATACTCTTTTTTATAAGCTAAAAAAGTCTGGTATCTCTTTTCTGGATAAATATCTTTGACATGACTTGGTAAAGGCTTTTTTCTCTGGTGTTGAATCAGTGCATAGCTAAGCATTTCATAAAGAAAGTCGCCCAACGAAAAAATGATCAATAATAATTTAATCAAGTTAAAAATCTCCTTTTTGTCTTTACAAGAAAAAGAGTGGACATTAGTCCAACCCTAATTCTTTCATTGTTTGTTCTAAAGCTTCACCAGCTAATAGACATGTTTTTAAACAGCGTGATTCTTTATCATGATGAAGTGGTTTAATATCTTTACAATCGGTTCCTCCAAGTTTTTTCTTAAAGTTGATTACGCATTTTTGAATTTGAGGACGAAAGCTGTCTAATTCTTCATGCGCTTTGGATTGAATGACTTTTTTGGATATGGCGGCAACGCTGCCAACCAAAGCACCGCAAGTCGAACCGATAAACATGCCTCCGCCAAATCCGGATAGGACTTTCATTGATTCTTCATCCAACTGTAAATCATAATAGCTGTTGGCGGCATGAATTAAAGTTTCAGAACAGTTGTAGTTTCCTTCTACATAATACTTTTTAATTGTTTCTTGTAATGTCATTTTTATCACCGAATTTATTTTGACACAATTCCTTCAAAATCTCAATTATGCTAAAATGAAATAAACTTTGGAGGAGATTATGACTGTACTAGATAAAAGCGTTCCATTTATTCGAGTGTTGATGGTGATACCTAAAAGAACGATTCAAAAAGAAATCAAGCTTCATGAAGGATATCATTATGTACCTTATAATGAAAATTTAAAAGAAGATTGGTGTCAATTACAATTTGAAGCCGGTTTGTTTGATTCATTGAAACAAGCCAGAGAAAAATTAATGTCTATGTTAGAAGAGGATGCTGATTTTTTTGCTCAGAACTTTTTGTTTGTAGCTAATGCCAATGGAGAGTTAGTCGCATCAGCAGGCTTATGGCCAGGGCACGATTTTGAAGATCATCGCTTGCGTATTCATTTTGTGGCAGTTAAGGAAAAGGCACAACATAAAAAAATTGCACAGAGCATGTTGACAAAACTATGTATTAAATATGACAAGATGTCCAGTAAATATCCGTTATATTTAGTTACACAATCTCAAAGCTATGGAGCTATCGCACTATATGCCCGATTAGGTTTTACACCTTATTTAGGAGCTAGCAAGCAACAGGATGCATCGCAAGCACAAGAGGATTGGCAACAAGTTACACAAATTTTAAGAGAAAAGGCGGTTCAACATTGAATCGTTTTTTTAGAAAACACGCACTTTTAGCAGATCTTGGTTGACAGTGCTAAAAGTGTATTGTACACTATATTAGCAGGTTAGATATAAGAGTGCTAAAAAGGAGTGGTAATATGACCAGAAAAAAACAGTTTAAAGCTGAATCAAAAAGATTATTGGATCTTATGATCAATTCGATTTATACGCACAAGGAAATCTTTTTACGTGAATTGATTTCAAATGCTAGTGATGCGATTGATAAATATTATTATGAACATGCCGGACATGTGAGTCCTGATCAGTTTGAGATTCGTCTAGAACCAAATAAAGAAGCTCGTACTTTAACAATTATCGATAATGGTATCGGTATGAATAAAGAGGAGTTGGAAGAAAACCTTGGAACTATTGCCAAGAGTGGTTCTTTAGCTTTTAAAGAACAAATGGATGATGAATCAAAAAGTGATGTTGATATCATTGGACAGTTTGGTGTTGGATTCTACTCTGCCTTTATGGTGGCAAAAGATTTAGTTGTGATTTCTAAAAAAGACGAAGACGAGCAAGCCTGGCGTTGGGAAAGCGATGGAGAAAGCGGTTATATTATCGAAGAAGCTCAAAGAGAAGTCCATGGGACAACGATCATTCTTTCTTTAAAAGAAGATACGGATGAAGAAAAATACTCCAAGTATTTGGAAACTTATGAATTAAAAGAATTGGTACGTAAATATTCTGATTATATTCGCTATCCGATTCACATGAATGTAGAAACTTCTAAGGTAAAAGAAGAAACAAAGGATTCGGATAAACCAGAATATGAAACCGTTATTGAAGATCAAACATTAAATTCTATGGTTCCATTATGGAAACGTCAAAAATCTAAGATCACTGCAGAAGAATATAACCAATTTTATAAAGATCATTTCTTCGATTATCAAGATCCACAGCGTGTCATTCATTTTAGTGTAGAAGGAAATGTAAGTTTTACGGCATTGTTGTATATTCCTAGTCATGTTCCACAAGGATTCTACCAACAAGATTACAAAAAAGGATTACAGTTATACTGTAAAGGTGTATTTATCATGGATCATGCCGAGGATTTATTGCCAGACAGTCTTCGATTTGTTAAAGGATTGGTAGATTCACAAGATTTGTCATTGAATATCTCTCGTGAAATGCTCCAACATGATCATCAACTCAAAGCGATTGCATCTCGTATTGAGAAAAAAGTTTTAAGTGAATTGACAACCATGTTGACAAAAGAAAGAGAAGAATATGAGAAATTCTGGAAGGAATTTGGTATTAATCTAAAATTTGGCGTTTACAACAATTATGGTATGGATAAAGATAAATTCCAGGATCTGTTGTTGTTCTATTCTTCAAAGGAACAAAAACTGGTTACATTAAATGAATATGTGAACCGTATGAAAGAAGATCAAAAGGACATTTATTATGTATCTGGTAAAGATGTTGCCTTAATTGATAAATTGCCAATTGTACAGACTTTGAAAAAGAAAGAATTTGAAGTTTTGTATTTAACGGATGAAGTTGATGAGTTTGTCATGAATACATTGATGAACTATCGTGAAAAAACATTTAAGAATGCGACACAAGGCGATCTGGATCTAAACACAGAAGAAGAAAAGAAAGAGCTGGAAAAGACCAAAGAAGATAACAAGGATCTTTTAGAGTTCATGAAAGAAAGCTTAAAAGACAAGGTAAGCGAAGTTAAATTATCGAATCGTTTAAGTGAAGATCCAGTTTGTCTGACTGCTGGTGAAGGTCTATCTTTTGAGATGGAAAAAGTATTTGCCGATATGCCAGGAGAGAACCCAATGGGAGCTATGAAAGCTACTCGAATCTTAGAGATCAATCCTTCTCATCCTATCTTCTCTACTTTAAAAGATTTGTATGTAAACGATAAAGAAAAAGTAAAAGAAGTAGCAGATGTATTGTATGATCAAGCTTTGTTGATTGAAGGATTTACTATCGAAGATCCAATTGCTTATTCACGAAAGATCTGTGAATTGTTGGTCGATAGTCATAAGTAGGACAAGGTCCTACTTTTTTTATGGCCTCTCTTTTCTGCAGTTTTGATCACAATGTACAATATTCTTTTTTAAGAGTTTTTGATATACTAATATCTATGATAGAAAATATTGTGTTTGATGTAGGCAATGTCCTTGCGACATTTCAGCCGAAGGAGTTTTTAAACGATTTTTATAAAGATCCAAAGATTGCACAAGATCTGTTCAAGCTCTTTTTTGAAAGTAAGCTTTGGAACGAGTATGATCAGGGATTGTACTCAGGAAATACGCTAAAAGCAGAAGCCATAAAAAGAATGCCTGTATATAAAAAGGAAATTGAAAGATTGATCCCGACATGGGCAAGTTATGTGCATCCATTTGACAAGAGCATTAACTTGATGAAACAGTTAAAAAAAGAAGGATATGGCATTTATATTCTTTCAAATATTCCGGAAGATTCATACCGATACTTTATAGAAAATGACAATATATTCGAAAGTGCCGATGGTGGAATATATTCTTATCAAGATCAATTGATCAAACCAGATCCTGCGATTTTTAAGTTATTATTAGAGCGTTATCATCTGAATGCCAAAACATGTCTTTTTATTGATGATAAAAAAGAAAACACACAGGCAGCACAAAAACTGGGTTTTCATGTCATTACATTACGAAACCCGGAAGAAATAGAAAAGGAAGTTAGGAATAAAATTCATGAAGTGTAAAGTGAGTAAAATTTGCGGAGGATGTAATTTATTGCATCTTGAATATGAAAAACAAATTGTAGAAAAAAAGAATATAGTACAAACTCTCTTAAAGAAGAATCGATTAAAGATTCAAATTGAAAATGTATATAAAGCGGATCAAATCAAAGGATACCGCAATAAAGTCATCGTTGCGTTTGCCAAATACAAAGGAAAAGTTGTATCAGGTTTGTATGCACCTCATTCTCATGCGGTGGTGGCCACAAAGAATTGTTTGATGCATCCTAAAAATGTAGATGCGATCATTCGGCGTATTACAGAATTAGTCGATTCCATGAAGATTGAATTATATAATGAAAAAACAGGTACAGGTCTTTTACGCCATGTCTTGATTCGATATGCCAAAGAGTCTAATCAGGTGATGATCGTATTTGTGACGGCCAAAAAAGCATTCCCATCTCGAAGAAATTTGGTAAATGCTTTAGTGAAAGAGTTTAAAGAAATAAAGACGATTCTTCAGAGTGTGAATCCAAGAAATACTTCCGTTGTTTTAGAAAATGAAGCATTTGTCTTATATGGAGATGGTACGATTACAGATAAACTTTGTGGCCTTGACTTTACAATGGGAGCTAATACCTTCTATCAAATTCATCACGATCAGTGTGAATTATTATATAAAGTGGCTAAGAAAAAGTTAAATCTACAAGGAAATGAATCCATTTTAGATACATATTGTGGTATTGGTACGATTGGTTTAAGTTTATCAGATTCATGTAAAAAGGTAACTGGGGTTGAGATCAATGCGGATTCTATTGGTTTTGCCAAAGAGAATGCCAAACAAAACCATATTTCCAATGCTCGCTTTATTGCCATGGATTCTACTCGTTTTATGCAAGAAGCTAAAAAACATCATACCTCATTTGATGTAATCGTTTTAGATCCACCTAGAGCCGGAACAACACCGACATTTATTGAAAATGCTTGTGCTTTAAGACCGAAAAAGATCTTATATATTTCTTGTGATCCAAGAACGTTGGTTCGTGATTTACACTTGTTCTTCCGTCAGGGATATAAGGCAAAATCAATGGATTTGGTTGATATGTTTCCAAATACGACCAATGTGGAGACGGTAGTTCTTTTATCCCACAAAAAAGCCGACAGTTATATCCACATTGATG